>NZ_LZMJ01000029.1:0-114072 GCF_001665495.1 Rhodococcus sp. 852002-51564_SCH6189132-a | reverse complement strand
CCTTGCACAACCACACCGAATCGAGCACATCGGTCTTCGGGCGTCCCGGCAGGTGCTTGACGTCGCGGGCATTGACCAGCCACGGGTCGAGCCCGTGCGCCTCGAGCAGGTAGAACACCGGCTTCCAGTAGTCGCTGGTTGCTTCCATCACCACCCGCTCGACACCGAGGTCGACCAGATGGTTCGCCAGTTCGGTCAACGCCCGCGTCACCGTCGTATGCGTGGACACCTCCTGCATCCGTCGCTTGCGGTCGTGCGCTGCCGGGACGCGGATACAGCACACCACCTCGGCCTTGCCGATATCGAGGGCAGCGACCCGGGCGATGAGCTGTTCCTCGTCGTGGGACTCGACCAGCATCGTGTTCTCCTCACCGACTCACACCGATTGATCGGGGTGATCGCCCGTGGGGTCACCAGGGAAAACGGAATCTAATCCCCGTGCTCGACGATCGACGGCAACAGTGAAGGGCCCACAGGGTGATCCCCAACGCCCGGCTAGATGACGGCCTCGAAGGACCATAGAACGACGGCGTCGACGGGCGACCACCACACCATTTTCAGCCCGGAACGGGCGTCCCACCAGGGACAATTTGGCTAGATGGGTAGTTGCGTTAGGGTGGCTTCGACCCCGGAGATCGGGGTTGAAGCCACCCAAGTCGGCTACCGTGCACCGGGTTCACCCTCACGCATGCCACGAATCCGGTGTTCTCGACCGCGCTGAGCGAGGTCGAGAACACCAAATCGTCGGCCGCGCCGCTTCTACGCCAGCGCCAGCGCTACGAGCGCGACCAGCGACGGCACGCTCTGACACAGCGACCCCACCACCCCGGTACCTCGTGGACGGCTCATCGCCATCCGGTCCGAGGCGAACAATGCCATGCCGGCCAGGAACATGAACGCGCACGTGTAGACGACGAGGGTGCGGCCCGGGGTTTCGTGCCCGGTCCACCACAGGATCATGCCGGCGAGCGCTCCGGATCCGAGGAAGAGGTTGTAGAAGCCGACGTTGAACGCCCACATCCGCACCGGTGGAACATCCGCAGCGGGGACGCGGAACACGCCCCAGTGGATGCTCGGACGGCGAAACAGGATCGTCTCCCACACGAAGACCATCAGGTGCACCGCGGCAGCGACCAGGGCCGCGAGTTGCGCAACGACGATCATGGCGAGACCTCCTCGGCGAATCGGATTCCGTAACGGGTGGCGATCTGCCCGAACCTGCTCATCAGTGCATCCTCGGGCAGGTGCTCCTCCCCCAGCGCGTCGAGGTCGGTGAAGGAACCGCTCATCCCGGTCCCGGAGCAGACGAGGAGAAAGGCCGCGTCGTCGGTGAGCACCGAGAAGCTGTTCATCGTTCCCGCCGCGATGGTGAGCGTGTCACCGGCGGCGAGTTCGCAGCCCTCGCCGTCGAGGAGGACGAGGATCCGGCCGCGCAGCAGGTGGTAGGTCTTGAGCCAGGGCTCGGAGTGCAGCGGCGGTGGGCTGCTGCAGGGCGCCTCGACCAGCATGAGCTCGTAGGCGTCGCCGGTCTGTTCACCGGACGACAGCACGGTGACGACGGCATCCGGCACCGACAATTGCCCGCCCGTACTGGCACGTTGGACATCGATCGTGGACACAACTGCGACGCTATGGATCCGGAAACAGCCGGACCATCCCCTGAATCGGGGATGCTCCGTCTTCCGGATCCAGCGCATACTGGGTTCATGCTCGAAGTGCGGGCGGAGCGCCTACGCCGCGAGATCCTGGAGTTCGCGGGCACCGGCGTCGGCGTCACCGCACTGCACCAGCGTGCCATCGAACTGGTCGATCGCACCGTACGCAGCGACTTGACGTGCTGGGCACTGTTCGATCCCCTGACCCTGGCGTTCGGTTCGATGACCAGTGGGCGCAACCGCATTCCCGGTGAGTACGAGCCACTGCTCGCGGAATCGGAATGCGGTGGACACGATCCCGCAACCTTCGCAGACATCGCCCGCAGTGGACGAACAGTGGTGCGGGCCTCGGATCTACCGTCGACCGAAGTCGCCCACAGCCTCCGGA
This sequence comes from Rhodococcus sp. 852002-51564_SCH6189132-a, assembly GCF_001665495.1. Lineage (NCBI taxonomy): Bacteria > Bacillati > Actinomycetota > Actinomycetes > Mycobacteriales > Nocardiaceae > Rhodococcus > Rhodococcus sp. 852002-51564_SCH6189132-a. The sequence goes on along the minus strand of NZ_LZMJ01000029.1, from coordinate 112,029 downwards.
ACGCTGCGGTATGGCGTCCACTCGGACTCGACCGCGAGGTGCGAGTCGTCTTCACAGTGGACGGGTTGTGTTGGGGAGCGGCCGGTTTCGTCCGCTCGGGTCCGGACTTCACGGATCGGGAACTGGAGTTCCTGACAATGACCGCACCGGCGGTGGCGGTTGCGACCCGGGTGGCCGCCGTCCATACCCTGCACGCACGCCCCGGAGCCGATCCCGGTCCTGCCGTGATCGTGACGGATCCCGCGGGTGAGCCGGTCGCATCGACGGTCGCGGCGCGGATCTGGGAGGATCGGCTCGCCGGTCCGGTGCGACTGGCGCTGCTGTTGCGGGCGGCAACATTCGGGGCTCGGGCGAGTACGACCGGGGTGTTCCGGGCACGTATCCGCAACGACGGCGGAGGCTGGATCGTCGTCCGTGCGGCGCCGTTGAGCGCCGACGGCGACGAGGCCCGCACGGCGGTCACCATCGAACCCGCGGCCGACAGTGAACTCACAGACATGCTGTTCGCCGCGTACGCGCTGACCGCCCGCGAGTGCGAAGTGTGCACCGACGTGCTGAACGGACTGTCGACGGCCGAGATCGCTCGGCACCGGGGCATCACGCCGAACACGGTGCACGACCATCTCAAATCCGTCTATGCGAAGACAGGGGCGGGTAGTCGCGCGGAACTCGTCGCTCGGTTGGCCGGCCGGCAGATGCCCCGACCGTCCCTGTCGCCCCCATACACGCCGACGATCAGGTCCGCGCACTGAGCGATCACGCTCACTACACATTGAGCGGGGTTGCTCGTTGTATGCCACAGTGCCACTCGGTGCATGCAGCTGCCACGCCCGAAATCCCTCTGTTCCAGAGCAGGTGACGTCGGCCCGTTGTTTTTTGCACCTTGTTGCACATAGTCTGGCGTGAGAGGGACCGCCCCAGACGAAGAAGGAACACACCATGACGCTGCCACCGATCCTGTCCGGCCCGCTGAGCCTGCCCCTGGTCGCTTCCCCGATGTTCATCGCGTCGGGACCGGAACTGGTGTCCGCCCAGTGCCAGGCCGGAGTCGTCGGGTCGTTCCCGGCACTCAACGCCCGTCCCCAGTCGATGCTTGTCGACTGGCTGCAGCAGATCACCGAGAGCAACGCCGACTACGCGGTGCGCCACCCCGAGGAGTACGTCGCGCCGTTCGCCGTCAACCAGATCGTGCACCGCTCCAACGAGCGACTCGAGCAGGACCTCGAGGTGATCGTCGAGCATCGGGTCCCCATTGTGATCACCTCGCTCGGTGCCCGAGAGGAGGTCAACGAGGCTGTTCACTCCTACGGCGGCATCGTCCTCCACGACGTGATCTCGAACGAGTTCGCGCACAAGGCGATCGACAAGGGCGCGGACGGCATCGTCGCCGTCGCCGCAGGCGCCGGCGGCCACGCCGGGACGCAGTCACCGTTCGCATTGCTCCAGGAGATCCGCCGGTGGTTCGACGGCCCCCTGCTGCTGTCCGGCTCCATCGCCCACGGCCGCTCGATCCTCGCTGCCCAGGCCGCCGGTGCCGACCTCGCCTACGCCGGCACAGCCTTCCTCGCCACCGAGGAGGCCCGCAGCGCCGACGACTACAAGAACATGATCGTCGACAGCACCGCCAAGGACATCGTCTACAGCAACCTGTTCACCGGCGTGCACGGCAACTACCTGCGGGGAAGCATCGTCGCCGCCGGACTCGACCCCGACGACCTCCCCGAGTCCGATCCGTCCGCCATGAACTTCGGGTCCGGTGGCAACACCGGCGCCAAGGCCTGGCGCGACATCTGGGGCGCCGGCCAGGGCCTCGGCGCGATCGAGTCCGTCGTCCCCGCCCGCGAGCTCGTCCAACGACTCCGCGACGAATACGAGCTGGCGTGGACGTCCCTCGAACGACGCCGAGTCGCCATGATCGACGCCGGATAGCGTGACCTAGGCTGACGCGGTGTCTCTCAGGTTCGCCATCCTCACCGCACTGGTCGAGCGCGACAGCACCGGACTGGAACTGACGCGGCGCTTCGACCGGTCGATCGGGTACTTCTGGCCCGCGACCCACCAGCAGATCTACCGAGAACTGGACCGGATGCGGGCGGGCGACCTGATCCGTGAAGTCCCGACGGACGGAAAACCCGGTCGCGGTCAGCCCCGACGTTTCACCATCACAGCGGACGGTCGCCGACTGCTGCGCGGCTGGATCTCCGAGATCGAGGATCCGGACGTGGTGCGCTCCGGTGTCTCCGTGCGCCTGCGCGCGGCCGCGGCGCTCGACGATCCCGACGCCGCGCGTCCCGCGCTGGAACATCAACGCGCCTACCGGACGGCGATGCTCGAGCAGTATCGTGCCATCGAGCAACGCGACTTCGTCGAGGTCCGGGGCGACGCGCGGAGCACCCTGCAACATCTCGTGCTCCGCCTCGGCATCCTCCTCGAAGAAACGTGGCTGACCTGGCTGGACGAGGCGCTCGACACGATCGACCGGCTCGACCCGACACCGGATTCCTCCGCCGACCGCAGCGGAACGGTCCCGTAGACCGGAACACGAGAACCGGGCCGAGGCGTACCACGCGAGAGAGGCCGGCTTGTCTACACGGATGCAGGTCTCCCTGTCACGGTGCGTTTCCGGCCTCAGGGTCGACTGCCGTCAGCGCGGTGATCAAGGTCCGACTCGGCCGCATCACGGCCACGGTCTTGTCCCTGTCCGGCCGGTAGTAGCCGCCGATGTCGACCGGCGCGCCCTGCACCTCGTTCAACTCTCGCACGATCGTGTCCTCGTCCCTGGCCAGTGCCTCGGCCAGCGGGGCGAACTGTTCTGCGAGTTCCGGATCCTCGGTCTGCGCGGCAAGCTCCTGTGCCCAGTACATCGCGAGGTAGAACTGGCTGCCCCGGTTGTCGAGCTCGCCGACCTTGCGCGACGGGCTCTTGTTCGTCTCCAGCAGCTTGCCGGTCGCTGCATCGAGCGCGTTCGCCACGATCTTGGCGCGCTCGTTGCCGGTCTTGATGCCGAGGTCCTCCAGGCTTACGGCCAACGCCAGGAACTCACCGAGCGAATCCCAGCGCAGGTGGTTCTCCTCCACCAACTGCTTGACGTGCTTGGGCGCCGACCCGCCGGCGCCCGTCTCGTAGAGGCCGCCACCCGCCATCAGCGGCACGATCGACAGCATCTTGGCGCTCGTACCGAGCTCGAGGATGGGGAACAGGTCGGTGAGGTAGTCACGCAGGATGTTGCCGGTCGCGGCGATGGTGTCCATTCCGCGGTTCAGCCGCTCCAGCGTGTACCGCATCGAGCGCACCTGCGACATGATGTGGATGTCGAGGCCATCGGTGTCATGATCCTGCAGGTACAGCTCGACCTTCTTGATCAACTCGTTCTCGTGGGGGCGGTACGGGTCGAGCCAGAACAGGACCGGCATACCGGAGTTGCGTGCCCGGGTGACCGCGAGCTTGACCCAGTCGCGGATCGGCGCGTCCTTGACGGTGCACATGCGCCAGATGTCACCCGCCTCGACGTGCTGGGTGAGCAGCACCTCACCGGTCTCGGCATCGACGAAGTTGGCCTCGCCCGCCTCCGGAACTTCGAAGGTCTTGTCGTGCGAGCCGTACTCCTCGGCCTTCTGCGCCATGAGACCGACGTTGGGAACGGTACCCATGGTCGTCGGGTCGAACGCGCCGTTGGTCTTACAGAAGTTGATGATCTCCTGGTAGATGCGCGCGAAAGTGGACTCCGGCATGACCGCCTTGACGTCCTTGGGTCGTCCGTCGGCGCCGTACATCTTGCCGCCCGAGCGAATCATTGCGGGCATCGAGGCATCCACGATGACATCGCTGGGGGAATGGAAGTTGGAGATGCCGCGTGCGGAATCGACCATGGCCAATTCGGGACGGTGCTCATGGCAGTTGTGCAGGTCCTGCTTGATTTCGTCGCGCTGCGTACTGGGCAGCGTCTCGATCTTGTCGTACAGGTCGCCGAGACCGTTGTTGACGTTGACGCCCAATTCGTCGAACAGCTTCTGATGCTTGGCGAAGGCGTCCTTGTAGAAGGTCTTCACCGCGTGGCCGAAGACAATGGGGTGCGAGACCTTCATCATCGTCGCCTTGACGTGAAGGGAGAACATCACGCCCGTCTTGCGCGCATCCTCCATCTGCTCCTCGTAGAACTCGAGCAACGCCTTCTTGCTCATGAACATGCTGTCCATGATGTCGCCCTCACCCAGCTCCACTTCGGGCTTGAGGACGATCGTCTCGCCATCCTTGGTGACCAGCTCCATCCGGACCTTGCGCGCCCGGTCCAGCGTCATCGACTTCTCGCCGTGGTAGAAGTCGCCGTGCCGCATGTGCGCGACGTGGCTGCGTGAGGCCATCGACCACTCGCCCATGCTGTGCGGGTGTTTACGGGCGTACTCCTTCACCGCCCGGGGTGCGCGCCGATCGGAGTTGCCCTCACGCAGGACAGGGTTGACCGCACTGCCGAGAATCTTGCCGTAGCGCTCCCGGATGGCACGCTCTTCGTCCGTCTTCGGGGCGTCCGGGAAATCCGGGACCTGGTAGCCCTTGCTCTGCAGTTCCTTGATGGCAGCCAGGAGCTGCGGCACGGACGCACTGATGTTGGGCAGCTTGATGATGTTGGTCTCGGGCAGTTGCGTCAGACGACCCAGCTCGGCCAGGTTGTCCGGGACGCGCTGCTCTTCCGTGAGGTGCTCGGGGAACTCGGCCAGGATCCGCGCCGGCACCGAGATGTCGCTGGTCTCGACCTCGATGCCCGCGGCTCCAGCGAAGGTACGCACGATCGGCAGGAAGGCGTAGGTCGCAAGCAACGGCGCCTCGTCGGTCAACGTATAGATAATGGTCGACTGCTTGTCGGCGCTCATTCTTGTCTCGACTCCCTACGTCGGTCCGGTCCGCCTCACGAAATGCTCCGCGTGCGGGATTGCATCGGGTATCAGGCTACGTGCGAGAACTCGAGAACGACATTTACTCGCCGGTAACTCGAACTCCGCCGACAGGCTTCGACGGCCCCTCCGGCGCCCAACCGTCGACCTCATGTCCGCTCGCGACCGAGAACGCCGCAGTCCTGCGAGCCACCGCTTCGATGGCCCCTCGACCTGTCGTAACGCGGGTGCGACCGGCGCACAGCATCGCCGTCAGGAAAGAAGTCTTCACAAGCAGTGGGAAGACTACTGTCACAAGCGATTCCGTTGTCGAACCGGACTGCGATCCCTCGTCCGCCCGATCGCGGCTCGAATGCCGACGCCGGAAGATGCTGTCGGCGAGGACGATCGTTCCGTCGAGAATCGAGGTTCGTCGATCGTTGCTTGGGGGAGACGACCGCGGACCCGAGAGGGAACCGCACGCCTGCGTCCCGATGAAGTACTTCACATTTCTCGCCGACGACTCCACCCGAGCGTTTACCGACAGGAGCCCGCCACTACTCCGACATCAATCGCAGGCGGGCGCGGGAACATCCTCGAACAGCGGCGACCCGATCGGCACGAGGTACACCACGTCGAGGATCACCGGTTCCGTGCCGAGATTGCGACCGACGTGCAGATGGTCCCGACCCGAGGGTTCGTTGATGAAATCACCGGTCTCGAACGTGACAGGCTCGCAGTCTCCTTCAGGATGCGTCAAGGTGCCGGCCCGCACGATGCCGAGCACGGGACCATCGTGATAGTGCCAACCGGTGCTACCGCCCGGTTCGATGGTGATCTCCCGGGCCACGGCGTGCACGCCGTCGGGTACGAACGGCAGCAGTCCCGGTGGCACCTCGATGTCCACCCATGTCACCCCTGAGATGCCCTCGCTCGGAGTGGCGTAGGCCCACCCGGGTATCGCCACCGCTACTGCACATGCCGTCGCCGCGAGTACACCCTGCACAGAGCGCTTCATGCGCACGGACGCTACCGTCTACACGACACTGCTGCAGGACAGCTCGCATTGCGACCCGCTCGCCTGCACCCGCGTCACTGTCGCCGGGTACGTCGAGCGGCCCGAAGGCGAGGAACTGGCCGCCGCGCGCGAAGCCCACCTGGCCGCTGTCCCCGGGACCCGCGTGTACATCGATTTCAGCGACTTCACGCTCTGGGTTCTTCGGGTTCGGCGCGTGCGCTGGGTCGGTGGGTACGGGCGGATGGATCCGGCCACCGCCGAGGACTATGCCGAAGCATTGCCGGATTCTGTGACCCCGTCGGCAGCTCGTGCGATCGCGCATCTCAACGACGATCACGCCGACGCGCTGCTGGCGATGGCCCGGAAGCTCGGCGGGTTCCCGGATGCGGCGGCGGCAACCTGTGTCGGAGCCGACCGATACGGCCTCGACCTCGATGTCACCACGCCGCGTGGGCGAGCCATGACGCATGCCGGCTATCTGTCACCGCCCGACTCCGACTACGAATTGCGCTCAGCAACAGTTGCTTTTGCTCGCGCGGCGCACCGCCAGACCGTCGTGGACACGTCCGTCTGCATCGACGTCGGCGGCGAGGGCGACACGGTAGTCGAGTCCCGCCTCGTTCACCGTGACGCCGTGGGCCGACAGGTGCAGGTCGTGCCGGGCGGCGAGCGCGAGGGCGTCGGTGACATCGAAGGGTCTCATGCGGTTCACGCTCTCTTCGCCGCGTCGTTCCGGTCCACCGATATCCTCGGACGGTCGTGGCGGCCCACGTGCTGCTACAGGCGGGGAACAGGTCGGCCCCACACGCGTGTCCTGCCCGGGAATCGCCGCCCACTCGTGGCAATGTCCACAGAATGCATCCGTACGACCAGGGGTTCGAGCCTCCGCAAGCGTGCTCCGAGTGGTGCCGGGCACGCTCGTTCGACCTGCAGGTGCTCGACGAGGGCGTCACTGTCGACCTCAAATGGTGGAACAGCCACCTCGAACGGACCGGGCACGATATCCGCCTCCGGGGACGGAATCTCGACGGACGGATCATCGACGACGGCGACGCGATCGTCCAACGCAACGACCTCCGCCTCGACAGTGAACTGATCGAAGCCGACCACGCCGGTCTGGGGCTGTTGTTCCTGTGCGCGGCCTGGCGCAGCGCACATCCGCGACGACGCGGTGCCCGACGTTTTCCGGACGTCCGCGACGCACACGCCCCGAAGGACCGGCACCGGTTCACCAAGATCAAGGGAGTCCTCGACTACTGCGCGAAGACCAAGTCGCTACCCGACACCGCGCGGCAGACCTGGTCCGGATGGCCGGACACCCCCGGCGTCGGCGTATCGCTCCTGGCGACCTATCTGTGGGCGGTCGAGGTGCGGACCGAGGCGGGCCCGGCGCAACTTCTCGATCAGCACGCGGTGTCGACGCTCATCCACGAAGGGTGGCTCGAGGATCCGTCGGTCGCCGACTTCACGCTGCGGCGCTATCACCGGTACCTCGAACTCCTCAACATGTGGGCGTCGTTGATCGCCACGCGTCCGGAGATGGTCGAGATGTGGCTCGTCGACCGGTGGCACGCCCGAATCTGCGAAGCCCGGGACGGGTCGCACGCGACTCCGCGATTGTTCTGATCCTCTTGGGCGTCGCGGTGAGGCCGCCCGAATCGTCCCGTGGAGGCTGATGCACACTCGCAGAATGGGGTCACCGACTACGACGAGCATCACCATGACGACCGGCGCGCAGCCGATTCCACAGCCGCGATGGAGACTTCCGCTGGTGGGTGATCTGCTCAGCATCGACGTGGCCAAGCCGGTTCAGCGTGAGATGCAGATGGCACAGGAACTCGGTGGGATCTTCGAACGCAAGATCCTGCAGCACCGGTTGATCGTGGTCTCGGGCGCCGATCTGGTGCGCGAGGTCAACGACGAGGAGAAGTGGGCGAAGTTCCTCGGCAAGCCGCTGCGCAAGCTTCGCGTCATCGCCGGCGACGGACTGTTCACCGCGTTCAACTCCGAACCGAACTGGAGCAAAGCCCACAACATCCTCGGGCCTGGCTTCAGCCAGGCCGCGATGCGTGGCTATCACGACTCGATGCTCACCGTCGTCGACCGACTGGTCGACAGCTGGGACAGCGCAGCGGCCGACGGCGAGTATGTGGACGTGCCGAAGAGCATGACGTCGCTGACCTTCGACGTCATCGGCCGGTGCGGCTTCAGCTACGACTTCGACTCGTTCGGCCGCACCGAACCCGATCCGTTCATCGCGGCGATGAGCCGGGCGCTCGAGTACATCAACCGTTCGTCGAACGACATCCCGATCCTCCGGACACTGTTCGGCCGCAGTGCCAGGGAGCAGCATGAACACGACATCGCGCTGATGCAGGAGACGGTCGATCGCATCGTCGAGGAGCGGATGCGCTCCGGCGAGCAGCACGGCGATCTGCTGGACCTGATGATGCACACCGTCGATCCCGACACCGGCGAGCAACTCACCCCGGAGTCGATCCGCAATCAGGTGCTGACCTTCCTGGTCGCGGGTAACGAGACCACCGCGGCCACCCTGGGGTTCGCGGTCCATTTCCTGAGCCGACATCCCGAGGTGGTGGCGAAGGCGCGGGCCGAGATCGCCGAGGTCGTCGGTGCCGACGGCCGGATCGGGTACGAGCAGGTCGCCAAGCTGCGGTATGTGCGGCGGGTGGTGGACGAGACGCTGCGGTTGTGGCCGGCCGCCCCGGGTTATTTCCGCAAGGTACGTGGTGAGACCACCCTCGGCGGACGGACGCTGCCGAAGGGTTCGTGGGTGTTCGTGCTGTTGCCGCAACTGCACCGCGACCCGCTGTGGGGCGACGATCCCGAGCGGTTCGACCCGGACCGGTTCGAGCCCGCGGCCGTGCGCAAACGGCCGGCGCACATCTTCAAACCGTGGGGCACCGGCATCCGGGCCTGTATCGGTCGGCAGTTCGCGCTGCACGAGGCGGTGCTCACGCTCGCGTCGCTGATCCGGCGGTACGACTTCGCTCCGGAACCGGGCTACGAACTCGACGTTCACGAGGCGATCACATTGAAGCCCCGTGACCTACGGGTGCGGCTCTCCCCCGCCTGATCCGTCGCGTCGCCCCGGCAAGAGGGACGGCGGTCGGGTCGTCGACAGAGGCTGGCCGATCGGTGGCGACGAGCACGGCGATCCTTCCGATCATGCACTGAAAGACCACACGTCATCGCTCTATGCTCGGACGATGTTCCTTCTCTTCGGCTTCGGCACCAAGCGACAGAATCTCGGTCCAGGGCAGAACCGGACGTGTCCGCGCTGCCACAACACCACGCAGTGGCTCCGGATCCGGGAGTCCAAGCAGTTCACGCTGTTCTTCGTGCCGGTCGCGCGGTGGGGCCGCCGACAGTTGGAGCAGTGCGGGATCTGCGGTACCGCCGTGGAGATGTGAGCCCGGTCAGTCGGGATCGGCGAAGGCCACGAACGTCCTCGGCTGCCGTTCGGAGACGTGCCGTCATCCAGGCACCGCCCGCCTCCGGCGTGCAGACCGTGACCGAACCGTTATAGTCGGCGTCGTGACTACAGTTCTCGGTGTCTCGGTCGGTGCCAGCGCGGTGCGCTTTGCGCGACGTGACACCGGGAGCCTCGACAGCCCCGTCTTCGGATCCCACTCGATGCCCGCCCTGCTCGACCGGCCGGCCGAGCTGGCTGCGGAGTCCATCGAGACGATGCTCGCCGAGACCGACGAGATCGAGCAGGTGCGCGCCATCGGAGTCGCCTACCAGAACGAGACGCAGGCCGATTTCGTCCAGGGCGCGATGAGCCGCCTGGACATCGACAACTTCCGGCTCGTCCCGGAAGTGACCGCCGCGCTCGAAATGCTGGAAACCACAGGAGATCTCGACGACCACGAGACACTCGTGTTCTACGACCTCGGCAGCTCGGGCCTCACCGTCACCGTCGTCGATCGGGGCACCCGCATCGCATTGAGCACGGCACGCTCGGACCGGATCAGCGGCGACCTCGTCGACCACCTGATCTACGACCACCACGTCGAACTGCAGCGCTTCGCCGAGCCGGCCGACATGGCGGCGCAGCGGGCCCTCACCGCCCGGTGCCGCGACGCGAAGGAGCAGCTGTCCTCGAAGGACGCGGTGTGCATGCCCGGCGAGGGGGGTCTGCTACTGCTCTCGCAGGCCAGTTTCGATTCGCTCATCGACGGACCCGTGAAGGCCTCGGCCCGCCTCACCCTCGACGTCATCCGCCGCTCGGGACGCACTCCCGACGCCGCGGTGCTCATCGGAGGCGGAGCGAACATTCCACTGGTCACCGCCGTGATGGAGTCGTGGCTCGACATTCCGGTGATCGTGCCCTCGCAGCCCGAACTCGTGGCGGCCGAAGGCGCGGCGCTCCTCGCCCGCCCGGACACTGCGAAGGTCGTCGAGACGGCGGAGTTCGCTGCGCCGACGGAGTTCACCGAGACCGTACAGTTCGCCCCGCAGCTGGTCGCGCCGGACGCACCGACCGCAAGCTTCGCTGCCCCCGACATCCGGCAGGAGACCGAGACGCCCGCGCAGCCGCGGAACCGTCGACGCCTCCTGCTCGCCGGTGGTGCCGTCGTCGTCGCAGCGGCGATCGGCCTCGGTGTCGACCTGCTGCAGAGTTCCGGTCGCGATCCGCAGCCCACCTCCACGCACCAGGAGACGCAGGAGCCACCGGCGCAACCGGCAGCGGAACCGCGGCCCACGACCACCACGGACGCATCGCCCGCGCCGGAAACCGTCCCGGCAGTGTCGGACGAGCAGTCGACGGCCATCGATCGCAGCGAGACCCGCAGCACCTACCGGCCGCAGACGACGGCGGAGACCTCCGCGCAGGTCCCCATCACCACCGGCGCGCAGGACGATGCGGCAGCCGACACCTCGGTGCCGTCACTCGAACCGGAGCCGGCCCCAATGGTCCCCGGGCTCCCCCAGTTCGAGCTGCCGCCGCCTCCGCAGATCCAGCTCCCGCAGCTGCCCAGCATTCCCGGGTTCTGATCAATCAGCCGCAGACCGCCGCGGTGCGGCGCGCCGTCTCGGGTTCCGGATGAGGCAGCAGTCGCTGCCACCACCGGGCCACCCGCGGACTAGGAATCAGTCGCGCGATATGGAACCGGTTCGTCTCGGGTCCGGTGCGAACCGGCGACGCGGGCGGCAGGATCCGCTTCCGCGGAGGCGGACGGCCGGGGACCGACCGTGGCCGCGGAGACCTTCGAGGCGCTGGGGGCACTCGCCGACGCGGCCGATGCCCACGCCCTGGCCCCGATCGCGTACCGCGACCACGCCGACACCCAACGGTCCGTCGAAGCCGCCGCCGCGGCCGCGGCACTGGCTGCGCGATGCGATCACGCCTCGTCGCCTGCGCTGGACGAAGCGGCCCGCCCACTCCCCTTGACCAGCCCGGAACGGGAGTTCGCCGCAATGGTCACCGCCGGGCTGTCCAACCGGCAGATCGCCGACCGGCTCGTGGTGCCGGTCGGCACCGTCGAGGGGCACATCTACCGGGCGTGCACCGAACTCGGCGTCTCCGACCGCACGGAGCTCGCCGAGTTGATGCGCGACACTGGCCGGCGCTAGCGCGACCTCCGGTTCATCCCATCGACTTCGATCCGTCGAGGGACTCGCGGATGATGTCGGCGTGTCCGGCGTGCTGCGTCGTCTCGGCGACGATGTGCAGCAGCGCGCGACGCACCGACCAGGCGTCCTCGATGTTCCAGGGGGCCTTGGGGAGTTCGTGGACGACGTCCAGCGACGGCAGCGTGCGCACCAACTCGTCGGTTCGGGCCGCCACCTCGTCGTAAGCGCGCAGCGCACCTTCGAGGGTCTCACCGGGCTGCAGCTGGAAGTCCTTGTCGCGTTCGGCGAAATCCTCTTCGGTCCACTCGGTGAAATCCTTCTCCATGTAGTCGGCTCCGACCACGAGGAAATCCGCCCAACCCCGCTCGACCTCGGTGACGTGCTTGATGAGACCACCGATCGTCAAGTTGCTCACCGTCGTTCGCTGCGACGCGTGTTCGGTGGTGAGATCGCGGGCCGTGAACCGCAGGAAGTGCCGAGCGTGGGCGAGGCTTGACAGCAGATCCCGGCGTTCCTGGTCGAGGGTCGGGGTGGCGTTCCGGGTGGTGGTGCTCTCGGTCATCGGGTGCTCCTCGTCGTCGTGATCCGGCAAGATCTACGCTACGAGCCATTGGTGCCAGTTCCTGTCACTTATAGGTCGGCAGGTGCGGAAGAATGAGGTCATGTCCGACACGAGCTCCCGCATCCTGCGGCTTCTGTCGCTGTTGCAGACCCACCGCTACTGGCTCGGCGCCGAACTCGCCGACCGGATGGGCGTCTCGTTGCGCACCCTGCGCCGCGACATCGAACGGCTCCGCGATCTCGGATATCCGGTGCGGTCCGATCGCGGGGTCGGCGGTGGGTATCAGCTCGCGCCGGGCGCGTCGTTGCCACCACTGGCTCTCGACGACGACGAAGCGGTCGCGCTCGCGGTCGGCCTACTCACCGCGGCCCAGACCTCGATCACCGGGATCGCCGAGATCTCCGTGCGCGCGCTGGCCAAGGTCATCCAGGTGATGCCGCCGCGACTGCGACGCCAGGTGGAGGCGATCGATGCGGCGACGGTCTCCGCCGATATCCCCTGGGCGACCCGCGCGACCGATTCGCAGCAACTCGTCACCGTCGCGCGCGCCTGCCGCGACGACGAACGCATCGTCTTCGAGTACACCGCCGCCGATGGCACCGCGACGGGCCGGCGCGTCGAACCCCGGCAGCTCGTCTCCCTCGGGCGACGCTGGTATCTCGTCGGCTACGACCTCGACCGCGGTGACTGGCGCAGCTTCCGGCTCGACCGCATGGCCGAGACCACGGCCACCGGGATGCGTTTCCGACAACGCGAGCTGCCCGGCGGCGACGCCGCGGCCTTCGTCGAACGCGGCATCCGCAGCCGCTCCCAGGTGAAGGTCAGCGCCGAACTGGAGGCGTCGGAGCACGAGGTGCGCCGCCGGATCGGTCAGTGGGCCGAGGTGATCGCGATCGACTCCGAACGGTGCCGGATCGAGGTGGACGCCGACAGCATGGACTGGGCGGTATTCGCCGTGGGTATGTCCGGTGGGCGGCTGCTCGGCGCGTCGCCACCGGAGTTCGTCGAGTACCTGGAGAACTGGTCGAATCGGCTGGTCACCGCCGACGAACACTCGAAGTGACCATCCATCCGGCGCTATGACACATCCCACAATCGGCCGGGCATCGGAATGCCGTCGGGGGTGGGGGTGGTTGCGCCACCCATGGATCTGTTCACACCTGTAGCCCTCGGAGACCTCGAACTCGCGAACCGCATCGTCATGGCCCCGCTGACCCGCCTGCGTGGTGGTTCGGCCGGTGTACCCGGAGACCTGATCGTCGAGCACTACCGTCAGCGGGCGAGTGCCGGCCTGATCATCACCGAGGGAACCTATGTGAACTTCGAATCGCAGGCCTTCGTCGGTCAGCCCGGCATCGTCACCGACGAGCAGGTCGCCGGCTGGCGTCGTGTCGCGGATGCCGTGCACGAGCGCGACGGACGCGTCGTGCTGCAGTTGATGCACGGCGGCCGCGTCACGCATCCCGACGTCAACGGTGGCCGGCGTGTCGTCGGGCCGAGCGCGATTGCCATCGACGGCCAGGTGCACACCGAGCAGGGCAAGCAGCCCTACCCTGCGCCGCACGCGCTGACCATCGACGAGATCCCGTCCGTCGTCGATGATTTCGTCGCCTCGGCTCGCCGCGCGATCCATGCCGGATTCGACGGCGTCGAGGTCCACAGCGCCAACGGCTACCTGTTGCACGAATTCCTCTCCCCCGCATCGAATGTGCGGGACGACGAGTACGGCGGTTCGGTGGAGAACCGGATCCGCCTCGTCGTCGAAGTCGTGAAGGCCGTGTCGGCGGCAGTCGGCGCCGGACGTGTCGGGTTGCGGATCTCTCCCGAGCACAACATCCAGGACGCAGTCGAGACCGATCGCGACGATGTGCGTGCTGTCTACGGCGCTCTGGTCGACGCCCTGCAGCCCCTGGGCCTGGCGTATCTGTCGGTCCTGCACAAGGAGCCGACCGGAGATCTGGCGCAGGAGCTCCGGAAGCGTTTCGGCGGCAAGGTGATCGCCAACAGCGGTTTCGGCTCGCCGACCACGCGTGACGAGGCCGTGCAGCTGATCGACGATTCGCACACCGACGCCGTGGCCGTCGGCCGCGCGCTGATCGCCAATCCCGACCTGGCCGAGCGCTGGCGGGACGGGCAGCCGGAGAACGCACCGCGTCCGGAGCTGTTCTATGCGTCCGGAGCCGAGGGGTACACCGACTACCCGTTCCTGCAGACCGTCTGAGCGTAAGCCCTACGAGGCGCTCGGATCCTTGCGCGCCGAACCGTTTCTCGCCGCTGCTGTAGCGCGGGCGAGCCTCGGTTCGGCGCGCGAGGTCGTTTCGGTCTCCCGAGACAGGTCGGGCATCATCCGTTCGAGCACCGGCCGCCAGCGCGCCACATCATCCGGGAAACACGTGCTCAGCAGCTCGACCATCGCCGACGGAGCGATCGAAGCGCCGGGCGACGCCCCGAGCAACCCGGCGATGCTGCCGTCCGCGCTCGCCACGACCTCGGTGCCGAAGGTCAGGACCCCGACCCTGCGACGATCGGGTTTGACGAGCTGAGCTCGTTGCCCCGCGTCGATCAACTCCCAGTCGGACTCCCGCGCCTCGGGACAGAATCGCTGCAGCTGCCGGAACTTCCGCGCGCGGGACGCGAGCAGCTGGCCGACGAGATAGCGCACCAGCGACAGATTCTGCAGGCCCACCGCCACCAACGGGGCGATGTTGTGCAGGCGCAGGGTGGTGAACAGATCGGTGAGCCGGCCGCGTGTGAGCAATCTCGTGCTGAACGTGGCGTACGGCCCGAACATCAACCACTCGCGGCCGTCGACGACCCGCTTGTCGAGATGCGGCACCGACATCGGTGGTGCTCCCACGTCGGCCTGGCTGTAGACCTTCGCTGCATGCTGGGACACCACGTCGGGCTCGCCGGTGCGCAGGAACTGCGCGCCGATGGGAAAGACGGCGAAACCTCGCACCTCCGGGATCCGGGCCTTCTGCAAGAGTTTCAGGGCGTACCCGCCGGCGCCGACGAACACGAACCGGGATCGGACCGAGAACCGTCCCGTCTTCGTGTGCCCGGAGACGGTCCACCGCCCGTTGGCGGCGCGGCGCAGTCGTGTGACCTCGTGTCCGGTACGAAGCTCGACGCCACGACGACGCGCGTCCGACAGCAGTCGGTGTGTCAGGGCACCGAAGTCGACGTCGGTGCCCGCCTCGTAGCGCGTGGCGGCGACCGGTTCGGAGCCCGAGCGACCGGTCATCACCAGCGGTGCCCACCGCGCGATCGTGTCGGGGTCCTCGCTGTACTCCATGGCCGAGAACAGCGGCGAGCGTTGCAGGGTGGCGTGCCGCTGTCGCAGATAGTCCACATCGCGTTCGCCGAAGACGACGTTCATATGCGGTGTCACGTTCACGAACGTCGCCTCGCCCGGGTCGTCGAGGGACTCCCAGAACTGCCGTGAGATCCGGAACTGTCCGCCGATCTCCTCGGCCCGGGTCGAATCCGCGGGATCGGGCATGTAGTTCAGTTCGCACAGACCTGCGTGGCCGGTGCCCGCGTTGTTCCATGGGGCGCTGCTCTCGGCCGCGACCTCGTCGAGTCGTTCCAGGACGAGGATCGACCGATCGGGTTCGAGCCGTGTCAGCAGTGCACCCAGTGTTGCCGACATGATGCCGCCGCCGATCAGGACGGCGTCGTACTCCTGGTCGCCGTACTGTGCTCCGTCGGCAGAATGCCTCCGATCCACCATCATTCACCTGCTTTCGCCGTTGTCGACCTTCAGCGTGCCCCCTTCCGATTCATCCGTCCAATGAGCTCTTGCAGGCAGTACCATGCAGATGTGGATTGGTATGTGACGCCCGAGACCGCAATGGTCGCCCCGCTGCTCGTCGCCTTCGACGCCGCGGCGCGCGAAGGTCACATCACGCGCGCGGCGGATCTGCTCGACGTTCCCCAGTCTTCCGTCAGTCGCCGCATCCGGGCACTCGAGAAGGCAGTGGGTGTGGCGTTGTTCCAGCAGTCCGGGCGAGGGGTCGTGCTGACGACTGCCGGGAGGGAGTTGCACGAACGCACCCGGCATCTGGTCCGCGAACTCGACGGTGCGATCACCACGGTGCGTGAGCACGCCGATCCCGACCACGGCGTCGTCCGCTTCGGGTTCCCGCTCACCCTCGGGCCGGTGAGCATCCCGTCGTTGCTGGCCGAGTTCCACCGACTGGCCCCCGGCGTCCGGTTGCATCTGGTCCAGGCACACGGTGAAGAGCTCGCGGAGATGGTTCGCGACGGCCGGCTCGATCTCGCCGTCATCATCCCTCCACCGGAGGATCTGCCGGTCACCGTGCTCGCACAACAGCGACTGTTGCTCCACCTCCCGAGCAGCCATCGACTCGCCGGCCGTGCCCGCCTCGACCTGCGCGATCTCGCGGACGATCACTTCATCGCCAGCCCACCCGACTATCACATCCGCAGAGAACTCGAATCAGCTTGCGACGAAGCTGGATTCGAACCGTACATCGCGTTCGAGATCAGCGAGTTCGAAACGATCCGGGCATTGGTCGCCCAGGGCCTCGGTGTCGCACTGCTGCCTCGCTCGGAAACGCCTGTGCCCGGAATCGTCACCGTGCCGGTCGCCGGAATCGCGAATCGCACCATCGGATTGACGACCGGGACGAGGACGCCGTCCCCGGCGGTCGCGCGACTGCACGCTCACATCGCCGGGCACGCCGATAGATTCGACGGTCGCCGGCTCGATTCGTAGGTATCGTCCATCGAACGCAAGACATGGCGCACAGCTTCGCGAGCCGTGCGCCATCTCCTGCGTCGCCGGTCCCGACAAGGCGCAAGTCCGGGTTCGAATGGTCGCCGGCGGGGTATGCCACACAGATGCGATCGCCCGCAAACAGTGGTACCCGACGCCGCTGCCTACCACCAGCAAGGCGGCGCACTGTGAAAACATGTTCGATCTGCGCCATCCGGGCAGGAGCCGGTAACGATCTGCGACGTGCTCCGGCCGGCGCTGGGGCGATTCCCGTTCGGTCGGCCGGTGAAGACCGATCCGCTCGGGCAGATCGACACCACATTCGACGATTCGGCAGACACATCGACCCCCGAGCCCGTCGCCGCCTTTCTCTGACCTACCTACCGTCGAGGAGTTCTCCATGACAGCAACAGATCTCGGTTCCAGTGCCACGTTCGCCGGGCAACCGGTCGCCTCCCAGTTCATCGATGGGCAGTGGCGCGAGGGACGCTCCGACCGCGTCCTGACCGACACCAACCCGTTCGACGACAGCGTGGTCGCCACGATCCGCCTCGCTTCCGCCCAGGACGTCGACGCCGCCTACACCGCTGCCCGGGCAGCACAGACCGGGTGGGCCGCGACCGCTCCCGCCGAGCGCGCCACGGTCCTGCGTCGCGCCGCACAGATCCTCGAGCAGCGCCGAGCCGAGATCATCGACTGGCTGGTCGCCGAGTCCGGCTCGACGCGGATCAAGGCCGATACCGAGGTCTCCCTGGCCATCGGCATCACGCAGGAGGCGGCGTCGTTCCCGTCCCGGGTCCACGGATCGATCTTCGATTCGAACACCCCGAACCGTGAGATGCGGGTGTACCGAAAGCCCATCGGAGTGGTCGGGGTGATCAGCCCGTGGAATTTCCCGCTGCACCTGTCGCAGCGATCGGTGGCACCGGCGTTGGCGTTGGGCAATGCCGCGGTGATCAAGCCGGCCTCGGACACTCCGGTGACCGGCGGCCTGTTGATCGCGCGGATCTTCGAGGAAGCAGGCCTTCCGGCGGGAGTGTTGTCGGTGGTGATCGGCTCCGGTTCTGAGATCGGCGATGCTTTCGTCGAGCATCCCGTCCCGCGGTTGATCTCCTTCACCGGCTCGACACCGGTCGGCAAGCAGGTCGGTGCGGTCGCCACCGGCGGTAAACACCTCAAGAAGGTGGCACTCGAATTGGGCGGCAACGCACCCCTGGTGGTCCTCGACGACGCCGATCTCGACGCGGCCGTCGAGGCAGCGGTGACCGGGTCGTTCCTGCATTCCGGACAGATCTGCATGGCCGTGAATCGCATCATCGTGCAGGCGCCGGTGTACGACGATTTCCTCGATCGGTTCACCCGAGCCGCGCAGGCCGTGTCCTACGGCGATCCGTCCGCAGACGGCACTTTGGTCGGGCCCGTCGTCAACGATTCGCAGTTGAAGGGCCTCGAGGAGAAGATCGAGCAGGCCCGGGACGCCGGAGCACGCGTTGCGCTCGGTGGGGAGATCGACGGCCGGGTCGTGCCTCCGCACGTGTTCGTCGACGTCACCTCCGATATGGAGATCGCCCGCGAGGAGATCTTCGGCCCGATGGTCGCGGTCCTACGCGCCGATGACGAAGCACACGCCCTCGAACTGGCCAACGACCACGAATTCGGTCTGTCCAGCGCGGTCTTCACGCAGAACATCGACCGGGGACTGCAATTCGCGCATCGGGTCGAGGCGGGCATGACGTTCATCAACGAGATGACCGTTCAGGACGAGGCACACGTGGCATTCGGTGGCGAACGCAACTCCGGTCTCGGACGATTCAACGGCGAGTGGGCGATCGAGGAGTTCACCACAGATCACACCATCGGCGTGACTCGGCTGGTGTAGGCACGCCGCAGCGCCCTCCGACTCCGATACAGCATTCTGCCGTCTGCACCCTGCCCAGCCTCGGGGTGCAGACGGCAAGCTGTCACAGAAGCCTCCTCGGTTGACGGTGAGAACGCCCGGGCCGGCGTGCCGTTGCGTTCGCTGCCTCCTCTTTGTAGGCTCCGTTCATGGCAGGATTGTCGACAATCCTACAAACCCGGAGGCGGCCGATGGAGTTCCCGAACCGACGCGCCCATATTCTCTGCGGTCCCCGATCCTGACGCGGCGCACGCGATGAACGACGACCAGCTCAACATAGGACAGCGCCCCAGCGTCTCCTGCACGGACGAGGACGTCCGGATTCGCGTCCTCGCCGACAGACTCCGGACACTGGGCGTCCCGGTCGACACCTCCACGCGTCGACGGGCCGAGTACTCCTACGACGCCTCCAACTACCGGGTGCGGCCGGCGGCCGTGGTCTTTCCTCGGTCGGTGGACGACGTCGTGGCGGTGGTGACCGCCTGCGGCGACACCGGGATTCCGCTGGTCAGCCGAGGAGGCGGGACGTCGATGGCCGGCAATGCCGTCGGTCCCGGCGTCGTCGTCGACTTCTCCCGGCACATGAACCGCATCGTCGCCATCGACGAGGTCTCCGGTGTCGCCGACGTCGAACCGGGCGTCGTGCTCGCAACCCTCACGCGGGCAGCCGAGGACGCGTCCTCTGGCCGTATGACCTTCGCTCCGGACCCCTCGTCGAAGAACCGGGCCACGGTCGGTGGCGCGCTCGGCAACGATGCCTGCGGCAACCACTCGGTGCGGTACGGCCGCATGTCCGATCATGTCCACGAGATCGACCTCGTCACCGCCGACGGGTTCCGGCTCACCGCGGCAGAGCGGGGCCTGCGTGCCACCGATCCCGACGACGCGGCCGCTGCCGCGCGCGCGGAACAGCTCGGCGCCGAGCTCACCGCGCTGGCGGCCGAGCACCTGTTCGAGTTCCGCACCGAACTCGGGAGGATCCAACGCCAGGTCTCGGGTTACCACCTCGATCATCTGTTGCCGGAGAAGCGGTTCGACGTCGCCCGTGCGCTCGTCGGATCCGAGGGAACCTGCGCGGTGATCGTCGGTGCCCGCGTCGAGCTGGTTCCCCGCCCGTCCAGCGCGTTGCTGGTCTGCCTCGGCTACGACGATGTCGTCGACGCGGCCCGCGACATCGGAACCATCCTGGAGTTCTCGCCTGCGGCAGTCGAGGGTGTCGACGCGGCGATCGTCGAGACCATGCGGCTGCGTCGGGGCGAGAACTCCGTCCTCGGACTCCCGGTGGGAAACGCCTGGCTCTACGTCGACCTGGACGGTGACGACCCGGACTCCGTGGCCGCGGCCGCCGACGCACTGCTCGACAAACTTCGTCGGAACGGCCGTCTCGTCGATGGCCGCATCGCGGCGGACACCACCGAGCGTGCGTCGCTGTGGCGGGTGCGTGAGGACGGCGCCGGACTGTCCGCCCGCCTGGCGTCCGGCGGCGAATCGTGGCCGGGCTGGGAAGATTCCGCCGTCGCGCCGGAGAACCTCGCCGACTACCTCCAGGACTTCCGCGTACTGCTCGACCGGCACGGTCTGCAGGGCGTGATGTACGGGCACTTCGGCGCCGGCTGCATGCACATCCGCATCACCTACGACCTGCGCACCGAGGAAGGCCGGCAGGTCTTCCGCGAGTTCACGCACGAGGCCGCGCGGCTGGTGGTCCGTCACGGCGGATCGCTCTCCGGAGAACACGGCGACGGCCGTGCCCGCTCGGAACTGCTGCCGGTGATGTACTCCGCGCGGATGATGAGCGCATTCCGCGCCTTCCGCACGATCTGGGACCCGCAAGGCATCCTGAACCCGGGATCGCTGACCGACCCGGCGCGGATCGATGACGATCTGGCGTTGGCGGACGTTCCCGAACGCACCTGGCGTACCCACTACGACCTGCACCCGATCGAGGCGGTCCGTCCCGACGGCGCGCGGCCGCAACACACCCCCGCCCCGTGGGTGCACGCCGTCCAGGGCTGCATCGGCGTCGGACGATGCCGGGCCGACTCCGGTGGCGTGATGTGCCCGAGCTACCGCGCGACCCGCGACGAGAAGGACTCCACTCGCGGCCGGGCCCGGGTCCTGCAGGAGATGGTGCGCGGCGCCCGCACAATCGAGCAAGGGTGGAAATCCGAGGAAGTGCGTGAGGCACTCGATCTGTGTCTGGCGTGCAAGGCATGCTCGACCGACTGCCCGGCCGGCGTCGATATGGCCACCTACAAATCCGAGTTCTTCTCGCACTACTACGACGGCACACGACGACCGGTGTCGCACTATTCGCTGGGGTGGTTGCCGCGCTGGCTCGAACTCACGGGACGGGCAGCACCGCTGGTCAACGCGGTACTGCGCACTTCGCTCGCGAAGCGCGCCGCCGCGCTCGGCGGCATTTCCCCCGACCGGGTATTTCCTCCCTTCGCCTCCCGGCGGGCCTGGAAGAAGGCCGTGAGCGAGGCGCTGCGCGGCCGGTCCGGTTCGACGCCGGTGGTGCTCTTCGTCGACACCTTCACCAAAGGGCTGCGACCGGAGGTCGCCGGTGCCGCAGCCCGCGTGCTCGCCGGGGCGGATCAGCAGGTGAGCTGCTCCGCGGACGCGTGCTGCGGACTGACGTGGATCTCCACCGGCCAGCTCGACACCGCGAAGAAGAAACTCTCCCACGCCGCCCGCACACTGGACGACGGCACCGACCGGCCGATCGTCGTCGTCGAGCCGAGTTGCGCCGCCGCACTGCGTAAGGACCTGCCCGAGCTGGTGCCCACCGAGGCTGCGCGTCGCGTCGCCGCACGGGTCCACAGCTTCGCGTCCTACATCGACACCCTGGTGCGCGGCGGCTGGTCACCTACCCCTGCGCGGCCGTTGCCGAACGAGATGGTGCTGCAGACGCACTGCCATGAATACTCCGTGTTCGGCGCCGGAAGCCATCGCCGGATCCTGACCGCAGCGGGCGTCGACGACGTTCGCGACGCAGTCGGATGCTGCGGCGTGGCAGGCAACTTCGGCTTCGAGACACAGCACCACGACATCAGCATGAAGGTGGCCGAGACCTCCCTCGCGCCGACACTGCGCGCGGCCGGCGACGACTCCGCGGTGGTCACCGACGGCTTCTCGTGTGCGATGCAGGTCGCGCAGATCGGTGTATCCGCCCCGGGACTGCACCTCGCTGAACTACTCGATCCCGGGTCGCGAATGTCGATGAGCAACAACATCTCCGAGGAGGAAAGCACATGACCGACACCACGACTGCCCGAACACGGGTGGGCGTTCCCGACGCAGTGTCCCGCGTCAGCACAGGCTTGTTCATCGACGGTGAGTGGGTCGAATCGATCTCCGGCGAACGATTCGACGTCGTGGCTCCGGCGACCGAGGAGGTCGTCGCGACCGTTGCGAACGGCAACGCGGACGACGCCCGACGTGCCATCGAGACCTGCGCGCGCGTGCAGAAGCAGTGGGCGAAAGCCGCTCCGCGTGAACGCAGCGTGATCCTTCGCCGTGCCTACGAACTCATCATGGAACGGCAGGACGAGTTCGCGACCATCATGACCACCGAGATGGGCAAACCCTTCGCCGAGGCGAAGGGCGAGGTCGCCTACGCCGCGGAGTTCTTCCGGTGGTTCTCCGAGGAAGCCGTCCGCATCGGCGGCGATGTGACCAGCACCGGCGACGGCGCGACCCGCATCCTGGTGTCCAACGAGCCGGTGGGACCGTGCGTCCTCGTCACGCCGTGGAACTTCCCGCTCGCCATGGGTACCCGCAAGATCGGACCCGCCATCGCAGCCGGATGCACCATCGTCTTCAAACCCTCGGAGCTGACGCCGTTGACCTCGCTGGCCCTGGTCGACGTGCTCGTCGAGGCCGGTGTGCCCAAGGGTGTGCTGAACGTCGTGCCCACCACCGCACCCGGGGAGGTCGTCTCGACCTGGATGTCCAGCGGTATCGCACGCAAGATCAGTTTCACCGGTTCGACCGCGGTGGGCATCCGGCTGCTCGAACAGGCATCCCAGCACGTGATGCGCAGCTCGATGGAGCTGGGCGGAAATGCCCCGCTCATCGTGTTCGAGGACGCCGATCTCGACCGGGCCGTCGACGGCGCGCTCGCCGCGAAGATGCGCAACATGGGTGAGGCCTGCACCGCCGCGAACCGCATCTTCGTGCACCGCGCGGTCGCCGATCGGTTCACCGAGAAGCTCGCTGCCCGTATGGATGCCCTCGCCGTCGGGGACGGCCTGGTCGAGGGCACCCAAGTCGGTCCGCTGGTCGAGGAGAAGGCTCTGACGAAGGTGGAACGTCTCGTCGCCGATGCCGTCGAACGTGGAGCGCGCGTGGTGTGTGGCGGCAGCCGGCCCGAGGGACCCGGCTACTTCTACCCACCCACCGTCCTCGCCGACGTGTCGAAGGACGCCGCGTTGATGAGCGAGGAGATCTTCGGGCCGGTCGCGCCCATCGTCGTCTTCGATACCGAGGACGAGGTCGTCGAGATCGCCAACAACACGCCCTGGGGACTGGCCGGATACATCTTCACCCAGGATGTCGACCGCAGTTTCCGTGTCAGCGAAGCGCTCGAGGTCGGCATGGTCGGGCTGAACACCGGCATCGTGTCCAACCCCGCGGCACCGTTCGGCGGCATCAAGGCATCGGGTCTCGGACGTGAGGGAAGCACCATCGGTATCGACGAGTTCCTCGAGGTCAAGTACGTCGCTGTTCCTCGTCGGTGACGCATGGTCTCACTGCGCCGCCGATCCTTGCGCGCCGAACCGTGTTTCGACGCAACTGTAACGCGCGCGAAGCCCTGTTCAGCGCAAGGTCGGTACGGCCTACCCGCGTAGCTCAGGAATCACCTGTTCACGCAACGGTTCCTGCTCGGCCGGCCGCAGTGCCGCACCACTTCGCGAGCGCGGCGTCGAGACCGTCCGTCGAGCCCCCCACCCATGCCACGTGCCCGTACGGGCGCACGAGCACAGCCGACGGCGCGTCCCCCTCACCGAGCAACGACAATCCCCAAGCGGCGTCGTAACGCGCCCACACGAGGTCGACGCATTCAGGACGATGCCCGGAATCGATTGGTGGACCGTCGAATTGCAACAGAAGTGGGCGAGCCCGAACACTCGCACCGGCTTCTCCTCTGCAATGACGTCGAGATTCGGCATGCGTCGTCCCAGCAGCGGGTGTCCCTCACCGAGGTCGTAGGCGACGTCGAGGCCGGAGATCAACGCCGCGATCGGTGAGCCGGCATCGTCGACGCGGAGCACCTCGTCGATCAGATCGCGCAGGGCCTCCTAGCGCGAATCGGCCTTCTGGATGCCCAGGCCGACACCCAGTCCGCCGGTGGGGAGTTCCTCGGTGACCCGCACTTCGGCGATCAGGCTGCTACGTGTCGCAGCCGACCCCTCGAATCCGATCCCGGCCTCGCAGCGCACGACACTGCGCCCACCACGTACCGAGCCTGGTGCATCCGAAGGTCGCGGTGTTCTCCGTTCGCCCCTCGGCAAGGAAGCGCCCGGCGATCCCTCGATGATCGACGAGCGTCCCGGGTCAGCCCTCGATGATGCGCTTGATCGCGTCCAGGGTCGCCGGAATTCCGCTGCGGGCGGCCTGCTCCCGCGCGGCGATCCGGGCAGGTGCCTCCGCCCCCAACTTCTCGTGGAAGAATTTCTGCCCGGCTTCGGTGAACTCCCAGGTCTCCGTGAGTTCCGTGCCGGCGTCCGCGGGCTTGATGACGTAGCTCCAGCGCACGAGGCCCGGGCCGACCGACCATGCGAATTCGCGGCCCGGGGAGGCGACGACGACCTTCGACCGGGCCTCCCAGGTGCGTTCGGGGGTGACGTTCCGGCCGGTGAAGAAGGAACCGACCTCGGGGCCCTGCCCTTCGTCCCACCAGCACTCCGCGCAGACGGGCGACCATTCACCCGTGCGGGTGACGTCGGAGACGAGGGCGTACACCTCGTCGGGGGTGGCGGAAACGACGACGGAGGACTCGAAGGTCAGGGGTGTGGTCTGCATGGCCGCCATCCTGCCCTGTCCCGATCAGTGCGGCGCGACGCACCTGCCTGCCCGCCTGCCCTTGCCGACGACTACGCAGTGACGGCTCTGGTCCCCACACGCGCGGGCACGGGTCCGGCCGCGACCAAGGTGAACGGCGTCTTTACCGGAAAATCGTCGTGAAGGGATTCCACCTCGAGTTTTCGCACCACACTGGCGAGGCCCAGGATTGCTTCGAGCATGGCGAAATGATCTCCGATGCAGGTGCGTGGGCCACCACCGAACGGCAGATACTGCCACCGCGACCTCTCTACCGATTGCCCGGGGGCGAACCGATCCGGGTCGAATTTCTCGGGCTCGTCCCAGAGCGACGGATCATGGTGGAGCGCGTAGGTGCCGACGATCGTATTCGTCCCGGCAGGGATACGGTAACCGTCGACCTCCACGTCGCGCATTGCCATTCGCGCGGCCGTCGCTGCGGGCGGACACATCCTCAGTGACTCATGGACTATCTGGACGGTGTAGGGCAGATCCCCGATATCGCTCGCGCGCAACAGGCGGTCTCCGATGGCTGCAGCCTCCCGCGCCACCCGCTCCTGCATCTCGCGATTGCGGCCGAGCTGCCACAAGCTGTAGGCGAGAGTGGTCGCGGTGGTGTCGTGACCCGCGAAGAGAAACGCGAGCAACTCGTCACGGATCTTCTCGTCGCTGAACGCTCTGCCAGTGACCGGATCGGTGAGCTCGAAGAACAGCTTGATCAATTCGGCGCCATTGCCAGCACCGCTCCGCGCGGCGTCCATCGCCTCGTCGAGCGTTTCGGTGACAACAGCCAACGAAACACGGAAACGATGACGGGCACGTGTCGGCAGCCATGTCGGGGTTCGTATCGGTTGCAGGGCACGTCGTCCCACGAATTGCACCACCTGTCCGAGTGGAACTCCGACAGCTTCGGATCTCTCGCTGAGATCCGTTCCGAAGAGTGACCGGCCAAGGACACGCAGGGTGAGTCGCCGGGTTTCGGTGTCGAGATCGATCGACCCGCCCTCGCTCCACTCTGCCGCCATCGTGTCGGCGACCTCGGCGATCCCGGTCGGCGTAGACCGCTACGTGCTTCTTGGTGAACAAAGGCTGCAACGCACGACGGTGCGGCACCCACGAATCGTGAGGAAGATTGAAGAGATTGTCGCCGACCCACACCCGTCCCTCGACGTGGACGGTCATTTCCTTGTCGAAGGAACCGTCGGAACCGCCGAGAACATCGTGGGCGCCCTGCGGTGAGGTGACGATAGCGAAGGTCGGCGCCCACCGGGCAGGACCGATATGTACGAGGGTGACCGGCCCGCCTGCATCACGGAATTTCTCGGGACCGGTATCGAGATGTCGGAGTGCCCGGATGCGGTCGATCAAATGCATCGGCACGTCGGGCGCAATCGGAAAATCCTGGGCCTGTGCGCTTGTCCTGGCCATTCTCCGAGTGTGGTCCGCCTCGGACGGTCACACCAGACCCACTACCGAGTCATTGCGCAACCGCAACCTTGCTGAACTCGAAGGGCAGGCTCGCATGTAACAACAGTTTGACCCGCGGGAAGACCGGATCTCGAATTGCACTCTCGAGACGTAAAGCGGTGTCCGCGTGAGGATGTCCACTTGCACTCGCGCAATGTTGATCATCGGGATTATTCTGTTCGGGCTGCTCGTCGGCGCGGTGGCACAGCTCGTCGTGGGCAGGTCCGGGACCGGGATCGACTGGACTCTCGCGTTGGTCGCGGGCGTCGGGGGTTCGTTCATCGGCGGTCTGCTCATCAGCCTTCTCGCAGGTGACGGACTCGAATTACGCCCCAGCGGGATCATCGGCCCCTCGCCGGCGCGATCATCGTGACCGCTGCCTGGTCGGCCTGGAAGTCCCGGTCGCGTCAGGTCTAGCGCTATCGGTGTCCCGCGACGAGAGACGATGCCCGAGTGACCTCACGCCCCGCAACCGAGCAGCGACTGCTCGACATCGTTCCCGGAAATCCGGTGTGCCAGGTCGTCCTGGACCGGGCGGGTGAACTCGGCATCGGAGACTGGTATCTCACCGCGGGCGGAGTCTTCCAGTCGGTCTGGAACTTTCTCGACGGCCGCGACCGGCAGGCCGGCATCCGGGACTACGGGTCTACGCTCCGCACGGTTTCGACGACCTGTTCGGGATGGTGCTCCGCCCGAATCCGGTGCTGGCACCTCGCAACGTGTACGAAGCGAAAGCCCGACGATGGCAGGTGGAATGGCCTCGATTGGTCGTCGAACCGTGGCCCGAGCGCTGACATCCTCATTCGCCGAGATCCTCGTCGAATCTGCGTCGCGCTTCCTCGATGCGAGGAAGATTCGTCGACGCCCACATCAACAGAGCGTCGATCGGTTCGCGCACCGTCTTCCCCAGTGGCGTGATGCGGTATTCGACCGCGACGGGACGGGTGTTCACCACCCGGCGTTCGACGATTCCGTTGCGTTCGAGTCTGCGCAACGTGGTCGTCAGGGATTTCTGCGTGACCTCGGGAACGGCGCGCCGCAGCTCGTTGAAGCGGCGCGGAGCCTCGCACAATTCGGTGAGCACGCTCAAGGACCACTTGTCGAGGATCTGCCCCAACAGTTCCCGGTGCACGGCGACGGCGAGCAGATCGTGGTCAGCGGTATCCGACATGAAACCTGGTTTCGTTGAAGTGACTTCCGGATACCAAGTATAAATCAGATACCATTTGGTTCCGACCCCAGGAGAACTCCGTGTCCGTCACCCTGTTCAGCCCCGAAGGCACGCTGCCGAACGCTCCTTACCACCACGTCGCAGTCTCCACCGGCACGCGACAGGTCCATCTCGCCGGACAGGTCGCATACATGCCGGACGGCTCACCGATTCCTACCGAGCTGGCCGGTCAGGTGGCCCAAGCGCTGCGCAACGTCGCACGAGGCTTGGACGGAGCCGGCGCGACCTTCCGCGATGTCGTGCGCCTGACGTTCTACGTCACAGACTGGCATCCCGAGAAGATCGGACAGTTCATGGCCGGTGTGCAGGCCGTCGCGCAGGAGATCGATCTGCCCGATCCGATGCCGCCGGCATCGCTGATCGGTGTCGCGGCGCTCTACGAACCTGTCGTGCTCGTGGAGATCGAAGCCACCGCGGTTCTCGAGGGATGAGCGTCGTAGATCAGGCCGCGCAGATCCCGAAGACGGGGAATCCGTCGTCACCCGCAGTGGACCGGAACGCGACCCGCACCCGGGCCTCGGCGCAGTCGGGGAACGATCCTTCGATCTTCGAGTAGAGCCATGGCCCGTCGTCGAGTTCGACGATTGCGAGGGTGACCGCGCTGTCGTCCTGCGCGCCGTCGTCGAGCGGTTCGACGACCTTCCAGGACACGATCGAGCCGGTGCCGGAGCAGCGGGCGGACTCGAGGTTCGCGCCGCCGCAGGAGGAGCAGCACGCTGTCTCCGGAGCGTGAAGCGTCGTGCAGCTTCCGCAGCGCAGGATCGTCATGCAGTTCTGCGTCGCGTGGGGCGCCATCGCAGTCCTTCCGTCAACGGAAAATGTCCGAGCCACGAAGCGGTCCGTCGTAGAGGGGGCGGGACCCCGACGGGCCGATGACGTGGCTCCGATCATCGGCCC
This sequence comes from Rhodococcus sp. 852002-51564_SCH6189132-a, assembly GCF_001665495.1. Classification (NCBI taxonomy): domain Bacteria; kingdom Bacillati; phylum Actinomycetota; class Actinomycetes; order Mycobacteriales; family Nocardiaceae; genus Rhodococcus; species Rhodococcus sp. 852002-51564_SCH6189132-a. Next base: position 83,699 of record NZ_LZMJ01000029.1, on the reverse strand, counting down.
CCTATTCGAAGGTAGGTCGGCTCGGGACCTTTTCCATCGGTACGCGAGCACACAGATCGTGGGGGTTCGCTGGTCGCAGCGCACAATGCCGGGTCGGTCGACAGGGGCTTTCGGGTCGTTCGGGCCACCGGATGTCACTTGGACAAGCGCCGGAAGCAATCTCCCTACCTGCAGATCTTCCCTACTTCGACGTGTTCCAGCTCGCACCGGCACCCAGTGCCACGCGCGGACACTGTGCGCGCAGCCCGAACCACTACCGAAACAGTGTGCAGCCGCACCGGTGAACCGAGGGACGTTCGTCCTTCACGTGGAAGACAGCGGCACCCGATTCGCCGGGTCGACTCGCCCGCAAGCTCGGTCACTCCAACGCCGCACACTGCGCGCTGTTGCCCGGCAACGCACTCGAAGCGCTGGCCGGCCTTGCAGGACGTCGCCAGGAGTCGGGGCGGATCTGCCCCGCCGACGCGGATACGTCGGGCATGCCGCCCACTCTCATCCAGGTCGGCTCGCACTAATTGTTCTTGTGGACGCGGAGTCGATGGCCGACCGTCTCGCCGACGCCGGTATGGCGTGCGATCTGCAGGTCTGGGACCGGCAGGTGCACATATTCCAGGCCGCCGCGGATCTGCTACCCGAAGGAGCCCGCGCGATCGGCGAGATCGGACGGTTCGTTCGCAGCACCGTGCCCGGCTCCCGCTGACGCGCAGTCAGCCGGGCGCGGGCGGAATCTCCGAATCGGGGGCGAGCACGGCGGCGCCGAGCCAGTGGCACAGCGCCAGCGCGTTCTCGAGGTCGAGCCGACACTCGCGGACACTGTGCCCGATCTGCTCCTCCGCCTTGCTGATCCGGTAGGCGACCGAGTTCCGGTGCAGATGTAGTCTTTCCGCTGTGGCGACGAAACTCCCTCCGCTGGAAAGGAATTCCCGCAGCGTGTGCCGCAGTTGCGCGGCAGCGGGATCGTCGGCGGCGAGGCGACCGAGCACATCCCCCACCCAGCCGCGGGCCCACTCGAGATTCGTGCACATCAACGCGACCGCGCCGACCTCGTCGATCGAGACGAGACGCGGACCCGGCAGCGCCGATGTCAGAGCCACCTCCCGCGCCTGCGCCGCCTGCCGATGGGTGCGGACGAAACCGTCGATCCCCTCCTGCGGCGCGCCGACGGCGACACCGACAGGTCGCTGCCATGCCGCGACGATCCCGGACAGTCCCCTCGGGTCGATGCGATCGACCGTGCCGAGCGGGATCCATGCCCAGGCGGTGTACTCGTCGAACTGTTCGAACAGCACCCGACCTCCCCGCCCGAGATGTTCGGCCAGAGTCGTCACTGCCTGCTCGAGACCGTTCCATTCGGTGCCGGACCGGTCCCCACCGACCACCTCGATATCGTCCGTCCAGACGATCACCCCGAGGTGGCGCTGGCCGAGCCGGTAGCCGAGGGTGCGCTCGGCGTCCCCCACCTCGATCGGTCGTCCGGCCAGGATGTCCTGGATGCGGGCGGCCCGGGAGGCGTTGCGGTTGAGCAGCCAGGTATCGCGCTCGGTCTCGTAGACCCCGAGCAGCTTCTGCGACACCCCGTCGATCCCCGCGGAGAGTTTCATCAGGATCTCCACGCCCGCCTGCATCACTGCCGCGGCGTCGTCGCTGAGTCCGGCCAGCACCTCGAGGCACCAGCGCATGATGCTGTCCTGCGCGAGCCGGTTGCTGCGGTCGACCACCGAGACGGGGAATCCCTGTCGGGCCAGCATGCGCACCAGCGAGTAGGACGCCGCCGGGATCTCGATCTCCTCGAGGTCGTCCCGCAGGAACCGGGTCATGGCTGCGACGCCTTCCTCCGCGGCCTGGGCGAGGGAGCGGCGGGTGTGGCGGTCGGTGGACACCGCCTCGATCTCGGCCGAGATCCGCTCGGTCATGTACTGCGTGATCTCGGCGTGCCGCGTCGTCGACAGGTCGGCGACCGCCTCGATCAAGGCACGCGTGGCAGGTCCGGGATCGCCCACGCTGTGGGTGTCCTGTCCGATCTCGTGAGGATTCATCGTGTCCGATTCCGGAGGCTACGGCGTCTGTCCGAGTGCACTGCCTTGCCGAGCGCACCGCCTCGACCGTAACGGCTCGGGACGGGCCGCCACCGCGGATCGGGGCGTCCCTCGGGCAACGATCATGCCGACACTCACGCCGGGTGTTGTCCGGACCCGTCGGTTGCGCCGCCTAACCTGTCACGGTGAGTGAATCAGGCCGAGCGCGGTTCGGCGCGATGGAGGACGCGTTGGTGCGGGACGACCGCCTGCGCCTGTTCTCGTTCGCGACGGCCGAGAAAAGGGTGCACTACCTGTGGGTTCTGCGCGCATTCGATCACGCGCGCGGCAACTACTCGGTGCTGTTGCACGCCGGCGACGTCGAGAACGTCCTCACCCGGCTGCCCGGCGCGAGCGGCGACGACGTGCCCGATTCCTCCGAGATCCCGGCGCTGCTCGAGCAGCTGCACGCGTGGGGTGTGCTCGAACGCAGCTACGACGGATCCCGGGCAGCGACGCTCGCCGAGTACCGCAACCGGCACTACGTCTACCAGTTCGGGCAGGCGGGCTACCGGGTGTTCCGCGCCGTGGAGGACGTATTGTCCTCCCGCGGGGAGGACGTCTCGCTGTCACGTCTGGCCCTTCCCGATCTGCTTGCCGATCTCAACGATCTCGCCGACGCGAACGCCGCCGGCGACGGCGAGCTGGTCTACCGGAAGTTGAGCCGCCTCGACGCGACGTTGTCGGACATGGCCGAGCGCGCCGCCCGTTTCTATCTCGTCCTCGGCGAGCTGGTGCGCACCACCGAGGTCACCCCGGAGACCTTCCTCGCCCACAAGGACGCGCTGCTCACCCATATGCGCGAGTTCAGCACCGACCTGGCCCGCTACGCCCCGAAGCTTTCCACGGCGCTCGACCGGGTACAGACCACCGGGGTTCAGAAGCTCACCGCGGCCGCGGCCCGGCACGACGAGCGGGTGCTGCTCTCGTTCGAGGAACGCGAAGCGGACTGGGCGCAGCGCTGGTGGGGCGTCGAACACTGGTTCGTCGGTGTGGGCTCCGAACCGAGCGAATCCGAACGCCTGCGCGGCGCGACCATCAACGCGATCTCCGCGGTGCTCGGGCTGCTGCGCCGGCTCACCGAGCAGCGTCGTGGGGGTGTCAGCCGCGAGTCGCAGCTGCGGCATCTCGCGGGCTGGTTCGCTGCCGCGCCGTCCGAGGAGGCCGCGCACGCACTGTTCGATGCGGTGTTCGACCTGGGCCGGCCCCGACACTTCTCCGTCGCCCATCCCGATGCCGACATCGTGCCGGTCACCCGCTCGTGGTGGGAAGCGCCTCCCGTGGAGATCGCCCGCACCCTCGCCGAGACCGGCCGGCGCCCCGCAGCGGGAGCGCCGGGGCGGATCCAGCGCAACGACGCCGGAGTACGGCGGCTGCGCGAGGCGCAACTCGAGAAGCAGCGTCGCCGGGCCGAAGCGGCGCGTTCCCTCGCCGCCGGAGGGGTGCGCGAACGGAAGCTGAGCGAACCGGAAGCAGAGGTGCTGTTGAGCCTGCTCGACGCCGCACTGTCGGCCCGCGTGCCCGTGAGCGGGCGGGTGCGCAGCGACGATGCGTCCTCCGGTACGCAGAACGGCGTCAAGCTCACCCTCCGACCGAGCGGCGAGTCGACGGTGGTGCACACCGCGCGCGGGCGCCTGTATCTCGACGGTCTGTCGGTGGAGGTGCGATGAGGGCGCGTTCGATTCCGTCCGTCGAGCTGGATTCGTATCAGCGCGCCGCGCGGCTGGTGCTCACCCACCACCTCGTCACCGCGACCTTTCCCGACCGGTCGGCGCTGGCGACGGTGCGCCGCTGGGCCACCGAGCTGCGGGAGGATCTGCTCGCCACCTTCGGATACCGGCTCGAGGTCACCGAGACCACCGCGCGGCTGTTCACCGTCGCCGATCGCCTCGACGCGGGGGCGGGCACGTCGACGCACACCGGCCGGCCGTTCGACCGGCGCCGCTATGCCTATCTCGCGTTGGCGATCGCGGCGCTCGGTCGCGGCGCCGGGCAGATCACGCTGTCCGAACTCGCCGAGCACGTCGCGTCCGAGGCGAGCCGGGTGGACGGTGTCGAGCTCGACACCGAACGTGCCGCCGATCGCGATGCCTTCGTCGATGCCGTGACCTGGCTCGGCGTGCGCGGGGCGATCACCCTCGCCGACGGTGATGCGGGCAGGTGGGCGAGCGATCCCGACAGTGGTGAGGCGCTCTACGACGTCGACCGCGCGGTCGTGCATGCCCTGTTCCGGCCACCGCGGGCGTTGCAGCACCTCGAATCGGTGCGCGGTCTGCTCGGCAATGCCGGTGCCCCGCAATCGGATACGGCGGAGGTCCGGAGGCGGGTGCGACGCGCACTGGTGCAGCGTCCCGTGGTGTACGCCGACGATCTCGACGACGACGAAGCGCTGCAGTTGGCGTTGCCGCGCACCACCGACGAAGTAAAGTTGCTCACCGGCCTGGTGTGTGAGCGTCGCGCCGAAGGTGTTGCGCTGGTGGATACCTCGGGACGACTGTCAGATGTACGGTTTCCGAACACGGGGACGGTCGCGCAGGTCGCGCTGTTGCTGGCCGGGGAGATGTGCGATCGCGTCCTCGATCCCGACGCCCCTGCCCCACCCCGGATACCCGTACCTGCACAGACACAGGACGCTCTCCTCGCGGCCGTCGATTCCGCGATCCCGAGGTCGACGGTGTTCACCCCGCTCGCGGCGTCCGACACCCCGATCCCCGACGAGCTGGAGCAGGACGACGCCGCTCGTGCCCCGCTCGAGCATCCCTTGCTCGAGGATTCGTGGCTGGCGGGCACGGTCGGGCGTCTCGTCGATATCTACGGCCGGACCTTCGCCGCGCAGTGGCAGGCCGACCCCGCGGGACTGGCCGAGGCCGCGGTGGACATGCTCGACCGGCTGCGGCTGGTGGCCCGGGTACCCGGCGGGGTACTCGTCCTGCCCGCGATCGCCCGCTTCCGCGGCGTGACGGTCAGTGTGCGCGAACGTGATCCGGAAATCGACCTGTTCCCCGAGACCACCCCACCGACAGTCCCCGCACCCGATACGAACCCGACGGAGATCTCATGAGCAGCGCCCGATTCCGCCCCACGCGTGCCGGGATCATCAACCTGTGGGACTACCGCGACCAGGAGTTCTCGTTCGCCGACGGACGACTGGTGCTGCGCGGACCGAACGGGTCGGGCAAGACGAAGGCGCTCGAGGTGCTGTTCCCGTTCGTGCTCGACGGCCGGATCGAACCGCGACGTCTGAACCCGTTCGCCGGCGAGGAGCGCACCATGCGCTCAAACCTGCTGTACCGGGGGCAGGACAGCGCCCACTCGTACGTGTGGATGGAGTTCTGCCGCGGCCGCGCCGACGACCCGGAGGCCGTCACCATCGGCATCGGGATGCGCGCCACCCGCGGCAACGACAAGGTCACCCGCTGGCATTTCGTCGTCGACGGCCGTGTGGGAGTCGACTTCTCGCTGCTCGACGACGAGGACCGACCGCTCACCCGCAAACAACTGGTCGATCAGATCGGGGCCGACGCGATCGCCGATCGTCCCGTCGACTACCGGGCGGCGATCGACGCGCGCATGTTCGGTCTGGGCGCACAACGCTACGACCAGCTGATCAACCTGATCCTCACGCTGCGCCGCCCCCAGCTCGCCAAGAACCTCGACCCGAAGGGCCTGTCGCAGGCGCTGACCGACGGTCTTCGTCCCCTCGACGACGATCTCATCGTCGAGGCCGCCCGCTCGTTCTCCGCGATCGAGGAGGTCGAACGCACCCTCGAATCCCTCGCGGCCGCCGACGATGCGGCGCAGCAGTTCGTCAAGGTGTATTCGAAGTACATCCGGCAGCAGGCCCGTACCGCCGTCGACAAGGCCGCCACCCGTCTCGGGGTGGTGGACACCGCGGTGCGGTCGCTGCGTGAGGCGGCCGAGGCCCGCACCGAGGCCGCCACCGCACGCACGGCCTCGGAGGAACAGCTCCTGGTGGCCGAACGTGACCACGAACAGGCACGCACCACCCTCGAGGCACTGCACCGCTCCAGCGCCTACGAGGGCAAACAGCAACTCGACGACCTCGCCTCGGCGGTGAAGAACCTCGAGCGCACCACCGCCGCGCAGGCCGAGCAGGCGAACCGCGCCCAGGCTGTCGTGGCCGACCGGCTCCGCGACCACGACAGTGCCCGCGACGCGCTCGAGACGGCGACGGCGGCACGTCGTCGCGCCGAGGACGGGCTGAGTGCGGCGGCCGAGGACGCCGGCATCACATGGACCGGTCTCGACGGCATCGAACGGACCGAGCAGCTCAGCGCGGCGATCGACGCGCTCGCCGAGGAACGCGACGCCGACGTGCGCGTGGTGCGCAGCGCACTGTCCCAGCTCGACGGTGCCGCCGCTGCGCGGTCGCGGGCCGAGGCTGCCGCGGTGCGTGCTCGCGCGCAACGCGACACCGCGTCGGCCGCGGTGGAGGCCGGCGAGACCATGGTCGAGCTGTCCCGCAGCGAGGTCGCCGCCGAGCTGGGCCGGTGGTGGTCCGATCGCGTCGAGACCTTCGCGGCTGTGGGCCTGTCCACCCCGGTCTTCGAGGCGCTCGACACCGCCTTCGGCACCGTCGGTCAGGACGATGCCCCGTCCCCGGCGGCGGTGTTCGCCGAGCACACCGGGCCCGTGCTCGACGACCTGCGGTTCCGGCGTCGGGTGTGCGGCGCGGAGATCGAATCGCTCGGCACCCGGATCGCCGAACTCGAGGCCGAACGCACCGCCGTCGCAGCCGAAAGTGACGACGCTCCCCCGACCTTCCCGGCCCGCACCGGCAACCGCGACGATCTCGTCGGCGCGCCGCTGTGGCAGCTCGTCCGCTTCCGCGACGATGCCTCGGCGCAGGACGCCGCCGGTATCGAAGCGGCCCTGCAGGGCGCGAACCTGCTCGACGGGTGGATCACCGACGGCGTCGGCGACCTGCCGGACATCGAGTCGGAGCAATTGTTGGTGCCGCTGGCACCCGGGCACCGGCCGAGCGGTCCCACGCTCGCCGATGTACTCGTTCCCGAAACCGACACGGCCGTCCCCGAGGAACGGGTCGCCGCGGTGCTGTCGTCGATCGCGTGGGCCACCGACCCCGGACCGGGCGCGCGGGTGTCGGTCGATGCGCACGGCGGGTTCCGGCAAGGAGTGCAGCTCGGTCGCCACGTCAAGGAGCAGGTCGAGTTCATCGGGGCCACCGCCCGCGCCCGGCGTCGGCAGCGTCGCATCGTCGAGCTCGAGACCACCATCGCCGAATGCCGCGCCGACGTGGAGTCGCTGCGCGAGCAGGACCGCGAGATCGGCGACCGGCTCACCGCACTCGACGACGCCGCGAAGTCGTTGCCGCGCACCGGATCCGTGCTCGCGGCTCTGCGCAAGGTCACAGAATGCGCCGGTGCGCTGCGGACCGCATCCGAGTCCGCGGCCGCCGCCGACCGCGACCTGGACCAAGCGATCGCCGCGGTCGCCACCAAAGAACAGCACCTGCGGTCGACGGCCGGCCGACACCGGGCACCGCTCACCGCGACGGAACTCGACAGTCTCGATGCGGCCGTGCGGCACTTCCGTTCGCAGGGCCAGGCCTTGCAGCGCGCGCTGCGCGAGCAGGTCACCTGCGGTGATCGCCTCCGCGACAACGACGTTCGCCTCGACGAGGCGCGGGTCTCCGCCGAGAATGCGGCCGAACTCGCGGCGGAGAACGCCGAGACGCTGGCCAACGAGCAGCAGAAGCTCGAGACGCTACGCGAGTCGATCGGGGCGAGCGCCGACCGAATCGATGCCCAGCTCGACGAGGCCCGGCGCCGAATCGAGGCTGCGAAGACCGCCGAGCGGACCGCACGTAAGGCCCACGAGTCGGCGCTCGAGCGGATCGGCAAGGCCGAGGCCGCCCACACGGGCGCCGAGCAGACACTGCGGTCGGCGCTCACCGAGGCCCGCGCCGACGCCGACGCCCTGGCTCCCTTCGCCCGCCGCGACCTGCTGACCCTGCTAGGCGTGGAGAGCGAGCACATGTGGCCGTCCAGCGCCGCCGCGTGGCTCGACGCCGATCAGCTGACCTATCGGATCCGGCAGTCCCCCGACGACACCGTCGACGTGCTGCCCACCGAGGTTGTCGCGTTGTTCCGGGCACTCGACGCCGCCACCGACTCGGTCACGGCCTCCGAGTCGACCCGCAAGTCCACCGCGTCTGCACTGACCTCCGCGCTGCAGGAGTTCGACGCCGAACTCGCCCGGGGTCGCGACTACCGCCTGCATTGGGACGCTGCCGACGGCATCACCGTCGTGCAGGTACAGGACGAACAGGGGTACACGTCCGTCGCGGCGTTCGCGCAGCGCATCGCGCGGGCGCGGCAGGAACAGGAAACCCTGCTCACCGACTCCGAACGGAGCATCCTCGAGGACGCGCTGCTCACCGGTCTCGCGCAGCAGATCCACGAGCGCACCGTCGACGCCCGCGACCTCATCGCCCGGATGGGCACCGAGATGCGGCAACGGCACATGTCCTCGGGCAACACCATCGGGGTGCACTGGGTGCTCGCCGACCATCTCGACGATCAGGCCCGCGCGGTGTGCAAGCTCCTCGACCGCGACGCGTCGATGTTGGCGCCGGAGGATCTCGCGGGGATCCGCGCGCATTTCGCGTCGCGGATCCGCGCGGAGCGGGCCGCGCACCCGGAACGGTCGTACCCGGAGATCCTCGCCGCGACACTGGATTACCGCCGGTGGCGGGTGTTCTCGTTCAGCCTCGTCGGCGCGGACGGCAGCGAGGACCGCCTCACCCCGGCCCGGCACTCGGCGTTGTCCGGTGGCGAACAGTCCGTCTCCCTGCACCTGCCGTTGTTCGCGGCGGCACACGTGATGCTCGATTCCGCCGACCCGCATGCGCCGCGCCTGCTCGCCCTCGACGAGGCCTTCGCCGGCGTCGACGACACCGGTCGCAGCGAACTGCTCGGCCTGTCCGTGCAATTCGACCTCGACCTGTTCATGACCGGTTTCGACCTGTGGATCACCTATGCCGGTGTGCCTGGCTGTGCGCACTACGACCTGTCGCATTCGGTGGCCGAGCACACCGTCGCCACCACGCTGCTGGTGTGGTCCGGTGGCGAACTGCTCGCCGAGCACGACGGGTCGGATCTGGAGAGCGCGCTCGGATCCCCGCGCACCCGACGGATCACACGCCCGGTGGAAGGAGCCCTCGAGTTCGCATGATCATGACGACGGTCACTACGGCGTGTTCCTCCTCGATCGAGGCTCTCACCTGCGCCGCGGACCTACGATCCGGAAGATGACGAGGCTTCGGGTATCCAGACTCATCGTCGGCGCCGCGACCGTGGTCGGGCTGCTGCTGGGCACGAGCCCCGCGGCAGCGGCACCGGCACCGGGCGCGCGGGTGACCGCGTCGCCGGACGGTTTCGCGCTCGACGGTCGGGCCTGGTGGCCCACCGGGTTCAACGCCTACCAGCTCGCCACCGACTGGTCGGTGAACTGGGGATGCGGAGCGATGGTGAACCTCGACGCCTATTTCGGTACGTTGCCCCCGAATTCGCTCACCCGCTTCAATCTCTTCCAGGCGCTCGCCGTCAACCGGTTCACCGGGCAACTCGACTTCGGACCGATGGACGCGGTCTTCGCCGCGGCCGAAGCGCATGATCAGATGCTGCTGCCGGTCCTGGCACCACAGGACGGCGCATGCGAGGACGAGGTCTTCAAGGGACGGCAATGGTACGTCGACGGGTGGACCGAGTTCACCCCGGGACACGAACAGGTGGTGATGAGCTACCGGGACTGGATGCACACCGCCGTCGCCCGCTACCGGAACTCACCATCCCTCGCAGCATGGGAACTGGTCGGCGAACCGGAGACGAGTTCATGCACCGACCCCGCGTGCCACTGGTGGACCCGGTCGTGCGAGCCCGGCGCCGCGCAGGTGCTGCGCGACTTCTTCGACACGGCCGGAGCCGAACTGCGCGCCGTCGACCCACGCACCCTGATCACCGCGGGTTACACCGGGGGCGGTCAGTGCGGCACCCAAGGTGACGAGTACCAGTTCGTCAGCGCCTCCCCCTATGTCGATGCCGTGCAGTACCACGACTACGGCGCCGACGGCGTGCCGTTGCCCGGCGATCAGTGGAACGGTCTCGCCCGGCGGGTCGCGCAAGCCGCAGCCGTCGGAAAGCCGTTGCTCGTGGCGGAGATCGGTGAGCTCGCCGGGTCCTGCGGGTCGCTCGGTGACCGCGCCGACCACATCACCACAAAGATCGAGGGCCAACGCGCCGCCGGCACCGCAGGTGCACTGCTGTGGGCGTTCGTGCCCGACCCGCGGGAAGCCGACTGTACCTACGACATCGGCTTCGACGACCCGTTGTGGGACGTGGTCGAGGACCTCGGATCCCTCGAACCCTCCACCCTGCCGAACGCGCAGTTCTCTCCGTAAGAGCAGTCCTCACACATCGACGGTGAATCCGAGATCCACATCGCACGCGGCCTGCCCGGCGCGGATCCCCCAGCTCTCGGTCGGGATGTCGCGCACGATCACGGTCACGTGGTCGGCAGGAATCGCGAACGCGCCGAGCCGCTCGGTGATCTCGCGGTAGAGGCGCCGCTTGGCGTCCACGCTGCGCCCGGCGAAGCAGTCGACGATCACGAGGGTGTAGAGCTCGGGCGATGTCAGGGTCGGCGGCACCGCGAAGCGTTCGGGTTCGTGAACCACGAGCCGGATGTGCTTGTCGGCCTCCGGAATCCGGAAGGCAGCGACGAGCGCATCGTGGACGGCGTCGATCATGCCGGTCTCGACCTCGCGGTCGTGGCGGGTGCGAACCTCGATGAGCGTGCTGGGCATCCGACACTTCTACCCGTCGGAGAACCCCTGTGCAACCTCGTGGGGCAGGGCGTCACCCATCCGCCGCGCCGGTCCCCAATCGGTCGCCGTCGCGGATCGGGAGCGCACGTAGTTCGGCAATGCGTTCATCAGCCGTGCCTGCCGTGCCTCGACCGCTCTGATCGAGTGTTCCGCGGCGGGCCAGTGCTGGGCGAGCAGTTCGTAGGCCACACGGCCGAAGAACATGCCGTCGATGCCGGCGAGGACGTCGGCCATGTGATCGTCGAGGTCGTCGTCCGCGACATCGGTGTGCGGGCACGAATGTCGTCCGACGATCGGCGGCCCCAGCAGGCATGCCGGCGATTCTCCGGTGTCGCCGCAGGTTGCCCACGCACACCCGGCCCACGAGCGCGGGATGCATCAGATGTCCGGGCGGATCCATCAGGCTGCTGACCCGAAGGAAACGGTCGACGACCACGGGATCGTTCTCGGCCGCGGCCAGGACCCGCGCCACGTACGCGTTGCCGAGTCGCGTCTGCACGCTGCGGGGTCCTTCGACTTCGGGCAGCGCGAGGTCGGAGCCGATCGCGAACTGCCACGCAGCACCGATCGGTTTCTTCGCGGCCCGGAAGAACCTGCGGGACAGGTCGTCCTCGCCGAGGGGTTCGGCGGTCCGGAGCGCGGCCACCACGTGGTCGGGTGCGTACGCCTCCACGGCGAAGATCATGCCGGTCAGGCTCGGTGGCGGTTCGCGTCCGGCCATCGCAGCGACCGTGAACAGCCACATATCGTTCTTGTAGCCGAACAGCGCCATGCCCGCCGGACGTCCCGACACAACACCGATCAACACCATCTTCTCCATCGGTGTGCCCGGCGCAAGTCGTAGCAGCCGGCTGCGGTACACGACGTGGACGACGACGTGCTCTTCGACCGGTCGTCGGTAGCCGAGTTTCTCGAGACCCGCCGGGGTGCGGGCGCCCCGTCCCATCGCGTCGACCACCAGATCCGCCGTCATGATCCGAACACCGTCGCGGCTGCCCACCTGGACCCCGGTGATTCGGCGGCGATTCGGTGTCGCCGTCAGGCCCCCGGCGTGGTGGCCGTCGAGAAGCGTGATGTTCGGGATCGCGCGCACGCGCCGCCGGACATGATGTTCGAGCAGTGGCCGACTCGGCACGTAGGTGGCTCGGCGGTCGCGGAAGCGACGGTTCTCTGCACCGGACGGGAGGACGTCGCGTTCGACGACCGTCACCGCGTCGTAGACTCTGCCGGCGCACGGGCCGCGAGCAGACCACCGACGCTCGCGCCCAGAACGATTGCATGGTCCCCGATCTTGTCCATCTCGTCATCTCCGTCGTCCGGTCGACTGTCGCACTCCGTGCCTGTACACGAAGTCTGTGGTGGCGATCGCCGAGGGTCGCGAGTAGCGCACTACTCGATTCGGAATCCGGTTGACCGGCCGCGGCGGCACTGCTTCGATCGGTGCCATGAGCGACCGCACGCGCCTGACCCGCAAACCCGAACGCGGCACCGACGATCCGGCGGTGCTGCACCGGCTTCTCGACGAGGCCCGCATCGCGCACGTGGGTTTCGTCCGCGAAGGATCGCCTGTGGTGCTGCCGATGGCGATGGGCCGCGACGGGGACCGGTTACTGCTGCACGGCTCGACCGGCGCCGGCATGTTTCTCGACGCGCGGTCCGGGATCGAGGTGTCGGTCGCGGTGACGCATCTCGACGGGCTCGTCTTCGCCCGGTCGGCCTTCGACCACAGCATGAACTACCGCAGTGCGGTGTTGTTCGGTGTGGCCACACCGGTCGCGCCGGGCGAGAAGGAACACGCATTGAAGGTGGTGACGGAGCATCTGATTCCCGGTCGGTGGGACGAGGTCCGGTCGCCGACACCGAAGGAACTGGCCGCCACCACGGTCCTGGAAGTGCCGCTCACCGAGGTGAGCGTAAAGGTCCGGGCGGCCGGACCGGGAGAGGACGCCGGGGACGGTGAAGACCACTCCGTGTGGGCGGGAGTGGTGCCGTTGCGGACCGTCGCCGACGATCCGATCCCGTCACCGATCACCGGGTCCTCGACCGCGTTGCCACGCTCCGTGCGCGCATTTCTGTGACATCGAACGGGCTGTCCGTTGTGACATCGAAGGGGCTTTCCGTCGTGTCCGCCCCCGAATCCGACATCGGTGATGAAAGGATGCCCGCGTCGAAGGAACAGATCGGAGTCGCCGCGAGTGCCATCAACGTCCGTGTCCGTGAAAGCCGCACGCAAGCGGCTCGGTGAGCTGGTCCGGGAGGTCAACGACGAGACCGTCGCCGTCGAGATCGTCGGCAAACGCGGCACGGGCGTCCTGATCTCCAAGGACCGCTATGCGGCGCTGCAGGAGGCAACCTTCCTGCTCCGCTCCCCCGAACTAATGGACAGCCTGCGCCGGGAGATGCAACGTTCGCTCGAGGCCGCCGCGTCGACGGGCCGGCGGCAGCCGCCGGCTGCTCGCCGGCGCGCGAAGAACAAGAAGAAGCGCAAGAAACGGCGTCGCGCCCGTTGACCGTCTCCATCCCGTACATCTGCACACCGCCGCCGAGCACTGCGGCCGGGCGGTGCAGATGCCGGAAGTCTCGCCGCGAGGCGGTGAAAGCGGTCGTCCAGCTCGCCGATCCCGCGGCCGCCTCCGACGCGAACTCGCCACCTGCAAGTGCCCGACCGGAGTCGAGTTCGTGCGTAACCGGCCGCGCGATCCGACCCGCACCCGACTGGTCCAGAATCGACCGAGACCGGTGTTGTTCGCGAAATCCGTTGGGAACTCGCGAACAACACCGGTCTCGATTCGTCAGTATCGGGCGGTCAGGTGCCGCAGAAGGTCCGGAAGGACTCGGCGAACGAACGCGGTGCGGGCGAGACATATTCGTTCCACTCGGCACGCGCCTCGAAGGGATGTGTGACGACCTCGAGCAGTCTCGCGAACGGTTCGAGGTCGCCGCCGGTCGCTGCCTTCAGCGCGGCGTCGACCTGATGATTGCGCGGGATGTACAGCGGGTTGACGCGGTCCATCGCCTCCGCCCTCTCCCCCGCTGCCCGGTCGTCCCGCTCGGCCGCGGCGTGCCAGCGTTCGAGCCACGGCGCCGAGCGCTCACGCGGCACGAGTCCGTCGAGGGGTGCCGGATTGCCGCGCAGTTCGTCGGCGAGGGCACGGAAGGTCACCGTCCAGTCGGCGCGGTGCTCTTCCAGCAGCGTCAGCAGATCGTCGACCAGTTCCTGATCGAGAGAGTCCTCCGGGAGACCGAGTTTGGCGGCCAGACCGGACCGGTAGTGACGCTCGTAGCGGGTGTCGAAGCTGTCCAGAACGGCGGTGACCGCGGCGATCGCCGCATCCGGAGTCGAATCGACGAGTCTGAGCAGGGTTTCGGCGAAGCGCGCCAGATTCCACTTCAGGACGGCGGGCTGGTTGCCGAACGCATAGCGCCCGCTGTGGTCGATGGAACTGAACACCGCCGCCGGATCGAAGGCGTCGACGAAGGCGCACGGACCGTAGTCGATGGTCTGCCCCGAGATGGTGGTGTTATCGGTGTTCATCACCCCGTGGACGAAACCGACGAGCATCCACTGCGCCACCAGCGACGCCTGTGCCTCGACCACGGCGGTGAACAGGCCCAGGTAGCGGTTGTTCTCACCGGTCTCCGGCAGGTCGAGCAGATCCGGATAGTGCCTGGCGATCGCGTGGTCGGCGAGCGCGCGCACGACCTCGCCCTGCCGCGCCGCGAACTCGAAGGTCCCCACCCGCAGATGGCTGGCCGCGACACGGGCCAGCACCGCGCCGGGCTCGGCGCCCTCGCGGTGGACCGGCCGACCGGTCGCCACGACCGACAAGGAACGGGTGGTCGGAATGCCGAGGGCGTGCATGGCCTCGCTCACCAGATACTCGCGCAGCATCGGCCCGACGACCGCGAAGCCGTCCCCACCCCGGGAGAACGGGGTGGGACCCGAACCCTTGAGATGCAGATCGACGCGGCCACCGTCCGCGTCGACGAGTTCACCGAGCAACAACGCCCGACCGTCGCCGAGCAGCGGAGCGTATCCGCCGAATTGATGTCCGGCATAGGCCATCGCGACCGGCTTGGCACCCGCCGGCACCTCCGCGCCGGCCAGGACGGCGACGCCGTCGGCGCTGCGCAACGCCGCCACGTCCAGTCCCAGCGACACCGCGAGGTCCTCGTTGAGCGCGAGCAGTTCCGGGTCGGGGGCCTCGGCGCCCTGCCACGGCACCGACAATCCGCTCAATTCGTCGGCGAAGGAACTGCCGAGACCGGATATCGTGGTGTTCGTGCCGACGGGGAAATCCGGAATCGCAGTCATCCTTCGAGGGTAACCGTGTGAGACCGACGCATGTCGCGGGCGAGGAGCACGCCGGTGTAGCCCCGTCACCGGCGGCGCTTCATTCCGCCCCGGACCGGGTATCCGCCCCCGTGCACACCGACCCGGACGATCCTCGCCGTCCCATCCGGCGGATCCAGGTCCGCGACGTCGCCGAGCACCTCCGCGATGTCCTGCGATCCGGACCAGCGGACCGGCATGACCATGTGATCACCGGCATCAGCGACGATTCCCGGACGGTGCGCCCCGGCGATCTGTACGTAGCGCTACCCGGACACCACGCCCACGGCCTGGACTTCGAAGCCGAAGCCGCCACCCATGGCGCGGTCGCGGTGCTCAGCGACCGGCCGTCGCGCCTGCTGCCCGCCTTCGTGGTCGATCGACCGCGCGACGTGGTCGGCCCGTTGGCGTCGTGGATCCTCGGGCATCCCTCCCACGACCTGCAGGTCCACGGCATCACCGGCACCAACGGCAAGACGAGCGCGACCTATCTCCTCGACACAGCACTCGCGGCCACCGGCGTGGTGACCGGCATGATCGGCGGGGTCGTCGTGCGCGGTCCGGCCGGCACACGACCCGCGACCCGCACCACTCCCGAGGCCTCGGTCGTGCACCGCACGCTTGCCGAGTTCCGTGACCAGGGCGTGCAGGCGGTGACGCTCGAGGTGTCCTCGCACGGCATCAGTCAGGGCCGCGTCGACGGTGTGCGGTTCCGTACCGTCGCCTTCACCAATCTCGGGCCCGACCACCTCGACTTCCACCACACGATGGAGCAGTACTTCGCCGCCAAGGCGGCACTGTTCACCGCCGACCGCACGCAGACGGCAGTGGTGAACATCGACGACGAGTACGGTCGACGTCTGGCTGCCTCCGTCGACGTGCCGCTGTGGACGCATTCGACCCGCGATCCCCGCGCCGACGTGTACGCGGACGCGATCCGGTGCGACCTGCACGGCACCTGCTTCGCCGTGCACACGCCGTCCGGCAGTGCGGCGGTGCGACTGTCGCTGCTCGGACCCCACCAGGTGGCCAATGCGCTGACGGCTCTCACCTCGGTGGCTGCCGTCGACGGCGACGTCCTGCAGGCGGCGGCGGGTCTGGAAACCCTCGCAGGTGTGCCCGGCCGCCTCGAACGCGTCGACGCCGGCGAAGGCGTTCTCGCGCTCGTGGACTACATGCACAACACGTCCGGGCAACGCGAACTGTTGCCCTTCCTCCGGTCGCTCGCTCCCGAGCGGCGACTGGTGCTCGTGATCAGCGCGACCGGAGAACGCGATCCCGGCAAGCGATTTCCGCTCGGGCACACCGCGGCGACCTACGCCGACGTCGTGGTCGTGACCGACGACAGTCCCCTCTCCGAGGACCCACGCGTCCTGAGGGACGCGGTCGCCGAAGGTGCCTTCGCCGCGCGCAGTGCCCGTGTGGTGATCGAGGCCGACCGACGACGCGCGTTCGACATCGCCGTCGCCCACACCGGCCCCGGAGACGTCGTGGTCGTGGCCGGGCGGGGATGCGAGCCACGCCTGGTCTCCGGGGACACGGTGCAGGTGTTCGACGACCGGGACGAACTGCGGCGCGCGCTGCACCGCACGCACCGGAGGTCCACCTCGCGCGTGCCCCGCTGCTGAGGACTGCCGGGTTCCTAGGCCTGCAGGCCGGGTTGCCCGGACAGGATCGTGAACGACGCCGCCGTCGACACCGGCGCGTCCGGTTCGGTGACCGTGTCGAGCACCCGGAAGTCGGCGTGCACGGCGTCCGGGGTGATCGTGGTACGCACGTAACCGCGCCGGTCGTTGTGGAACTTCAGGTGCGGGTTCGCCGGCATGTGGTCGACCTGCGTCGCGCCGGTTCCGTTGCCGTTCGACGTGATCGACGTGCACACCAGTTCCGAACCCACTACCGGCGCGTCGGGATCGGTGAAGTCGACCTTGATGTCGTTGGCCCAGTGCCGGTGCACGTCGCCGGTGAGCACGACGGCGTTGCGTACCGGCGACTCCACCCAGCCCTGGGTGATCCGACGACGTGACGCCGCGTACCCGTCCCAGCCGTCCATACTCACCTCGTCGCCCTCAGGGCTCGGGTCCTTGTCCTGTTCGGCGAAGAACACCTGCTGACCGAGGAAGTCCCACTGCGCGGTGGAGGTACGGAACCCGTCGAGCAGCCACTGTTCCTGCTCGGTTCCGGTGAGTGATCGTGCCTCGTCGTGACGTTCGGCGACGTTCTTCTTCCACCCGTCACCGGCGGCCTGATCGTCGCGATACTGGCGGGTGTCGAGCATGTGGAAGTTGGCGAGATTCCCCCACTGGATCCGCCGGAAGATCTTCATGTCGTGCCCCCGCGGTGTCGACGAGGGTCGCAGCGGCATGTTCTCGTAGTAGGCCTGGAAGGCGGCGGCGCGGCGGGCGAGGAAGTTCTCGGTGGTCTCGTTGCTCTGAGCGGCATCGGTGTTCTCCGGAATCGTTCCGGCCCAGTTGTTGTCGACCTCGTGGTCGTCCCACACCACCAGCCACGGCGCGATCGCGTGCGCGGCCTGCAGATCGGCGTCGGCCTTGTACTGGGCGTGACGTTGCCGGTAATTCGCCAGGGTGACCGTCTCGGGTCCGTCGAGCGAGCGGACGAGACCGGTGTCGCTGGTGTAACCGCCGCTGGTGTACTCGTACAGGTAATCCCCTAGGTGCAGAACGAGATCAGGGTTGTCCTCCGCCATGCGCCGGTAGGCGGTGAACCAGCCGTGTTCGTACTGCGCGCAGCTCGCGAACGCCATCGTCAGAGCCGCCGCGGTCTCGGTGGCCGACGGTGTCGTCAGCGCCCGCCCCACCGCACTCATGTGGTCGCCGGTACGGAACCGGTAGAAGTACTCCCGGCCCGGACGCAGCCCGAACAGTTCGACGTGCACGGAGTGGGCGCTGTCGGGGACGGCTCGTTCCTCACCGCGTGCGACGACGCGGGTCATCTTCTCGTCCTCCGCGACCTCCCACTGCACGGTGACGGGACGGTTCGGCATGCCGCCGAGTCCGTCCTCGGCGAGCGGGTCGAGCGCGAGGCGGGTCCAGATCACGAATCCGTCCGGCACCGGGTCGCCCGAGGCAACACCCAGCAGGAAGGGGTCGCCCTTCACTCCCGGCGCGTCGGCGCGCGCGTATCCGGTGACACCGACGGAGGTGGCTGCGGTGACGACAGTGATTCCGAGTCCGGCCGAAAGGAACGATCTACGTGACAAAGGCATGGCCACGGAAGGTAGTGACCGAATCTCCTTCGCACGGAATGCGTTACCGAACGTAGGGAGAACACTCGGAAACATTTGGGATACGCAGATATGGGTCGGCACGACCGCGCCGAAGTCTACGATGAGGAGGGGCCTCGAACAGGGGAGACTGTCATGGTTTTTCCCGCACTCACCCACGTCGCCGTCACCGTCTCGGATCTGGCCGCGAGCACGGCCTGGTACTCGAACCTGTTCGACGCCACACCCGTCCTCGACGAGGACGACGAATCGGGCACCTTCCACCATGCGGTCTTCGCACTCGACGGTGGCACGTTGTTCGGGCTGCACACCCATTCCGGTTCGGCGCCGCAAGGGTCCTTCGACGAACGGAACACCGGGCTCGACCACATCGCGTTCGGTTGCACGGCCGACGAACTAGAGAAGTGGCGCGATCGGCTCGACAGTCTGGGTATCCCGCACGGGGACATCAAGAACGCCTCGTACGGTTCCGGGCTGTCCTTCCGCGATCCCGACAACATCGCGCTCGAATTCTTCGCGCCGCCAAGCTGATCCACCCTGCACGCCTGGTGGAGTCAGCGCAAACGCGTGCCGTACAACATCATCTCCACGGACGGTAGATCGACGTCGCCCATCGAATGGCGTCCCTCAGTTGCTGCTCGCTCATCTCGAACACTTCGTCGATTTCCGGCTCCACCGGCTCGCACGGACAGTAGCCGTTGGCAGGTCCGGCGTAAGTGGAAATGACTGCCCCATTGTCGACCACGAACACCTCGGGGTAGATCTCGCATGCGAGTCGCCGGTTCGCCAGAACCCGGTGGGTGACCTTGACTTCGTACACTTCTCTCGAGATCGGTCAGCGGCTCGTTACTTCGGCTGTGGCCATAGCCCTGCTTCTGCTTATCTATTCGCCGCTATCCGTTCGATGGATCCGCCGATGCCTCGCGACGATGTCTCGGGCATGCGGCTCGTCCCCGAGTCGCACCGCGAGGGTCTTCTCTGCCAGCCCGGGTGGAAGTGCTGCAGAGAACTTCAATCCGGCCACAGCGTTCGGCGCGACATGCGGGACCGTCCATACAGGATTGGCCAGAGCCGCGCGCACTTCGGCCGGCGTGATACCCGGGAGCAACCGCAACGACTTCTCATCGACTCGCTGGCGGGGATCCACCAGTGTCGGAAGCGACGCCTGTAGCGTGCGATTGGCGGCCGTTCCTGCCCAGGTCCACCAGCGGCCGGACCCTTCCGACGGCATCATCAGCACAGTCGCTTCCGCGTCGACGGTGTCCGCGTAACCCTGACGCAGTTCCGCAAGCACCTGGTCCGCGCGTCGGGTGAGGGTCACGCCTGTAGGCGTGACGCCGAGGAGCACTGCACGCATCCCCTGCGTGACGTCGAAACTCACTCCGCTACCGGTGCCGGACCACTTCGCCTTGCCTCCACCGTCTACGGGTTCGACGAAGCACCGTCGTCGTTGCCAATCGACATGGGTCACCAGCCATGAGCGGCCACCGAGCAACAGCACGCGGGGTCCGTCGACCTCTTCGACGAGCAGGTCGGTACCCACGGTGCCGACCTCATTGCGGCCGGCCAGCACCGTGAACTCGGGCGGCGCGCTGAAGACGGCGGTCAGGTCGGAAAAGTACCGATGTCCGAACCGGCGCTCAGCCTCGGGGCCGATGTGCAGGAAGCTCTCGTCCCGCTCGAAGAACCCCTCCGAGCAGAGAAACGCCATGATCTCGTCGGCGTGCTCGTCGAAGATGGGCAGCGATCCCCACCAGTCCCGCCAGCTCTTCTCCCCCAGCCGGTGTTCCTGCAGACACAGCGCCAATATCTGCTGGGCAGCGATGTGCCGAGGGGACGGTGGGGCGACGATCGGTTCGACCCACCCCCGCGACCAGCATTCGAGCATGCCCAAGGTGAGCAGCACCTGCCCGTCGTCGATGCCAAGGAACAAACAGTTGCGGACAGTACCCGGGCGGCGTCCTGTGCGGCCGAGACGTTGCAGGAACGACGCGACGGTACGAGGTGAACCGATCTGGATGACGCGGTCGAGGTCACCGACGTCGATACCTAATTCGAGGGTGGAGGTCGCGACGATCACCGTGTCCCGAGCATCGGCGAAGGCCGCTTCGGATCGACGCCGTTCGGCCGCTGAGAGCGACGAGTGCGACAGGAAGGTCGTGGTCCCCCGTTCCCGCAGGGCCGCGCCGAGTTCTTCGGCGCGGCGCCTTGAGTCGACGAACACCAAGCGCTTTTCACCCTGATGCAGGGCGGCGATGACTCTGGCGGCATTGTCGATGGACCCGACGTAGTCGACGGTGATCTCGGGTGAGGAAGCCGCAGCGCCCACCGCGGGGTCGACGACTCGGCGAGGACGGCCGGGTGTCCCTCCCTGCAACCACTGCAGCAGTTCGTCGGGGTTGCCGACCGTTGCGGACAGGCCGATGCGCTGCAGCGGGCGGGCGGCGATACGTGCGAGTCGTTCGAGCACGGCGAGGAGGTGCCAGCCCCGGTCGTCGCCGGCGAACGCGTGCACCTCGTCGACGACGACGGCCCGTAATCCGGCGAACAGCACGCGCGGGTCGACCTTGGTGGACACCAGCATCGCCTCGAGGGATTCCGGTGTGGTGAGCAGAATGTCGGGGCGTTCGCGCACGATCCTCTGGCGCGCGGACTGACCGACGTCCCCGTGCCACACGGCGGCAGTGCGCCCCAGCCACTGGGCGTAGCTGTGAAGACGTGGTTGGAGGTTGTTGAGCAGCGCCCGCAGCGGGCACACGTACAGCACCGAGGTGCCCTGCCAATCGTGTTCGGCCATCGCCGAGAGCAACGGAAAAGCTGCGGCTTCGGTCTTGCCACCTGCGGTGGGGGCGAGTACGAGTGCGTCGTCACCGGCAAGGATAGGTTCGACTGCTGCTGCCTGGGTCGGGCGAAGGCCGTTCCAACGCAGGGTGTTCGCGAGGTGGTATTGGACACCTGGATGGAGGAACTCGAACGACTCGGTCGGCATCAGGTCTTCTTCTTCGGCACCACACGCTTGGTCGCGCGTCGCGGAGCGCCCACCCGCGCCTTGCCGATGACCTTCTCCGCTTGGTCGCGCCAGCGGGGCTCGTCCACCCCATCACGGTCGTCTGTGGTGAACAGGACACCGTTGGAACCACCCGCTTCGGAAATCCCCTGCGCTGCGTACCACGCCCGCTTCTTTTCCCAAGCAGCCGCGTACGCGGGGTTGTCGAGCATGCCCAAGTGCTCCCAGTACACGGTGCGGCCGTCGGCGGTCGTGATGGTGAAGTCCGGGACGCGAGTGCGACCGTCGCCGCCTACGAGGGGTTGCTCATATACCCATGATCCCGGCGCGATCTCTTCGAGGATTCCGGCGATGATCAGTTCGTTCTTGCTGCGCACCAGGACACCGGTCTTACTGACGTGCACGAGACCTGCGTCCAATCGGCCCAGATCAGGTCCGCTCGAGGTGCGCACGCTCACCGGGTCGGGTGGAAGGGTGAGGTCCGTCATCCGACGGCCGGTGTCGGAACCGCTTGCGCGGGTCAAGTCGAGAAGTTCGTCGATTGGTCCCTCATGGCAGAGCACCACCCGGTCGGTCTGGCGGGTCAACGCCGTATACAGCAACTCGCGGGATACTCGACGAGCCCCCGCGGGGAGCATTACCACAACCAGACCGAACTCGGAGCCCTGCGCCTTGTGAACGGTGAGCGCCCATGCAAGTTCGACCGGTGCGTCCGTCTCGGAGGAGCCTATCGTCGTAGTGAATCGCCGGCCGAGCTGACTGGAGTACTCAACCTGTGTCTTCCACGGCGGATTCTTCATTGCTTTGGTCTTGATCTGCCCGATGACGACGCCGATCTCGCCGTTCGCGAGATACCCCTTCGATTCGCCCTCGGTCTTGGACCAGAACCACGCCCGCGACCTGTTGCGAGTGTTGACAACCTTGTCGCCCAACACGATTCGTTCCGGTCCAAGCGGCTCGGGTACGCTTCGACTCTTTCCCCACATTTGCGCCTTGTGGAGTTCGAAGCCGCGGTGCGTCTCCTTCAAATGCCGGTTCAGCCGGACAGTGCCGTAGGTGTAGTTTCGGAACGGCGAGAGAATCTGCCAACTCTCGATGTGGGCGGCAGCATCGAAGTAGTTCACATACGGCTCGACAGTAGCCCCGTACGACGCTGCAAACGAACGGCCGTCATCGTCCGTGCGCACACCGAGCTCGTCGGCGAGGACATCATCGATCACCTGCTCCGGGGACCGCCCCTCCCACGCGACCGCACGCAGAGATGGCATCTTGTCACCGCGGCGGATTCGTTCCCAGACGTCGTCGAAACCCTCCGGAATTTCGTCACCGGCGAACCACTTGGCCAACATCAGATCGTCGCGAACGTGCCCCTGCTGGCGGCGCAGCACAGTCAACTCCGCCCATCCAGGCGCGACCGCCGGCCAGCGTCCGTCGTGTCCGCCACGCGCCGCGCGTTCGAGATCGACGAATGGTCTTCCTTCACCGATCGGAGGAAGCTGACGCGGATCGCCCACCAGGATAAGACGGTCCGGCGGCACGAGAGCATCCATCAGCGCCGCGAGCATCGTCTCGGTGAGCATCGACGCCTCATCCACCACGACCAGGCCGTACTTAGCGCGGTTACCCGGATCACCCGTCACGCGGTACCGTCCGGTGTTCCCGTCATACCTATCGGTGCGGGCGAGGAACTGAGCCACGGTGACAGCATCGTGGTCGGCCTTCTTCGCTAGTTGCACGCGGGCTTTGCCGGTGGGTGCAACTAGCAGCACGCCTCGGTTTGCAACCGTCGGATGATGGATCAGGGCCTTGACGAGCGTCGTTTTGCCTGTGCCGGCGGGCCCATTGAGTACGGTAAAGCGCCCGGCGTACATCTCCCGTAGGGCCGCCGTCTTCTCGGTTCGGGCACGTCGTTCGAGTTCGATATCGCCCGGGTCGTGCTTGTCCAATGGGCCTAGCATGGCGTCGAGTGCCGTGTCGAGACCGCTCGGCACCACGTGGCGTGGCTGGGCGCGCAGCATGTCGGACATTTCTCGGATCGTCTCGCGCACCAACACGAGGGTGCGCAACTTGTAGGCGGCGCTGCCGTCTGCAAGGCGCGTTCCGGCGATCACCGGCCAGACTTCGTTGGGATCGTCATCAAAATTCTCGGGTTCGAGATCGTGGCCGTCGAGCACCTGGCGGGTCAGCGGTAGGGGCCGAACGAGCGCGCGTCGCTCGATTCGATCGAGCATGTCGGGCAGCGACACCACGGTGTCCCCCTCCGCGGCGGCGGTAGCAAGTTCCGACGCGAGCAAAGCCTCCACGCGACGTCCGTCGATAGGGTCATCAAGCACGTCGGTGACAGGAAGAGGATGCCGGGACAGAAGTTCCGGTGATCCGAAACAGCCCCGGTCGACGGTGTCGAAATCGATGGGCTGATCGTCGTCCAGGCTGCATGTGACCAGATAGTAGGGATTCTCGAGCAACTCGTCCCGTGTGAGCTCTACGGACGTCTGCTTGTCGAGTACCGCTGCGACCTGGTCGTGCGTCAGGTCGAAGCGGACCAGCAACCGAAGCGCGTCGCGATCGAGTTGCTCAGTCTTCCGCCAGATCTTGCGGCGGGTGTCGGTGAACAGTGCGTTCACCGCCCCCTGTAGGCGCTTGCCGTCGAGACCCGCACACAACGTCGTCCACGGGTCCTCACCGTCCGGCGTGGCCGCTGCGATCAGCCTCGCACTGTAGGTGGGATGCTCGAACCCGAGGCGTCCGAGAACTGCGGGCAGGCCGGGTGCGACTCCCCGGCGGTGCCATGCTGCGTTCATCTGGGCGTCGAGCCAATCGAACGACGTAGCGGGTACCGCACAACCGAGTTCACGTGCAGCCTCCGCTGCCGTGCGCAGCGTCATCAGCGCCGCGACGGCGCTGTCCGGCGAGACGTGCTCGGTGACATACGAGAACTCGCGATCGGTCTCCGGGGCCGGAGCCAGCGCAACGGAAACATCCACGCCCTGCGCGGACAGATGCGCGAGTTCCTGCATCGGCAGGAGAATGCCACCGGATCCATCAGGACGCAGGGTATGGCGAAGGGTTGTCTCCCACATGTGGTTCGGGAATGCGGTGGGCCCGGTAGTGGGCCACCGGTCGGGTAACCGCACGTCATCGACGAGAGCAGCGCCGACCAAGAGACGCCCGGTGTCTTCGAACGGTGAGTGCCGCAAATAGAAGAAGACCAGCGACTGATTCGGAGTGACATGACGGAAGAAAGTCTCGATGAGTGCCTTCTGGTTGTCGCCGTGCAGAACCCAGGTCATCCTGTCCGGGTTCTTGAACCCGATCGCTTCGAATGCCTGTTGTTCGGATTCGTCGCTGTAGCCGTCGATGCGCTCCTCGGCAAGCAGTCCGCCGGTATTGACCCGCGCCATCCAGTAGTAGGGAGTCGCGTGCACCGACCAGGCAGGCAACGTCAGCGCCGCTTCGGAGACACCCGCGAGCGCTGTGGTCCATCCGTAGGGGTGCTTCTTGGGGATGTGCACGGTGTGGGGACTCAGGAAGGTGACGCGCTCTTCGACACAGGGCGGAAGGGTTCCGACGACCTCGTGGAACGGCAGACCGGCAGCGGACTGTTCGAGCTTGTCGTTGCGGTTCTCGCCGATGTTGTTGAGTAGGACGCAACTGGTGTTGCGTGCCGGATCGCTACAAACGGCCCCGTTCCATCCGGAATCGTGCCACGGCACGCGGACGGACAGGTGCTGCACAACATTCCCCATCATTCCCCCTCTACAACTGCAGGTCGATATCGTCCGCCGATACGACCTCACGTTCGGCCTCCGACAACTCGGATGCCCCGATCTTGATCTCGTAATCGGTGTACGGGTCGAATTCCGGGTGCAGTTCGATCACGTCGAGCACGTCGACGAGTTTGCGCAGGAACAGCCTGGGCGCAATCCCGACACGACCACCGAGACTCCCCGCGACCGCACCAGCAAACCGGCGAAGGAACTCATCGTCCGCGGTCGACCGCACCCGCTCCCCCGCGTCGATGCCGGAGCAGAATAACTCGCGCACACGACCACCGAGCTCGACGAGTCGGTCGAGGTCGAAGCCTGTCAGTCGCAACTGTGGGGCGCGCGGATTGTCGAAGCGCGGATCCCGGGAGAAGTCGGTGTGCAGCCGATCCGCCAGGGGCGGGAGCAGCTGGATACCTTGCCGACCTTCGAAGAACGCCGGTGTGCCGGTGATCAGCAGGTACAGACCCGGAAAGTGTCCATCGTGGATCTCGTCGATCAACTGACGCAGCGCATTGAGCGCTTTCGCGCGGGCGTCCGAGCGCACCCGCTGCAGGGTTTCCACCTCGTCGAGCACCAAGAGCAGACCGGCGTTGCCGGCGTCGGCCAACACTGCGAGCAGGCCGCGGAGGAAGCCGAGCGCGAGGAAATGGTCGAGGTCGCCTTTGATGCCCGCGCGGCGCTTGACCGATGCTGCGACATGCGGTTGGCCGCCGAGCCAGGCGACCAGCCCGTCGGCGCCGTCGTTGTCCCCTTCCGCCACCATCCGGCGATAGGCCCGAATCGCCATGGGAAACACCGGTGCTCGCGCGGCGACGTCCGCGAGGCGACGTTCGAGGAGATCGTCGACGCTCACACCCTGCTGGGTCGCGTCGTCTTCGATGGTGAACAGCCACGCATCGAGGATCGGACGCAGCGCGGACGGCGGAATCGAGGCAGTGCGCAGAGATTCGATGCTGCGCCGATACACGGTTTCGAGCTTGTGCAGTGGCGTATCGATCTCGTTGATCTGCACTTCGGCGACGGCGAAACCGCGTTTGGTGGCGCGATCGGCGAGCCAGCGGGCGAAGAACGTTTTACCGGAGCCGTAGTCGCCGCGCACGGCCTTGAACATCGCTCCCCCGCCGGCAACCACCTCGAGCTCGGCGTCGAGTTCGGATTCGAACCGACCGAGTCCGACGGCGAGCTGGTCGAGACCGTTCGCGGGGACGGTGCCGCGTCGCAGCGCGTCGAGGATTTCTCGTCGCCTCCGTGGCGACACCGCCGCGCTCACGATTCGATCCCGAACTGTTCGCGCAGCGCCGCTTCGTCGAGTCCGACAACACCACTGTCGAGCAGCAACACCTCGTAGCCTTCGACGTCCAGAACCCGCTTGATCTGTAGCAACGCCCCACCGACTCGGCTCGGGGCCAGTCCGAGGAGAGCCGCTGCATGGGCGGTGGTCAGTTCCCGCGCGGGTGCCGCAAGCAGTGCAGCCAGCAGCGCGCGAATCTGGTCGGGACGCACCACGATCCGGCCTGCCAGCCGGATCTGATCGGCA
Source organism: Rhodococcus sp. 852002-51564_SCH6189132-a (assembly GCF_001665495.1). Classification (NCBI taxonomy): domain Bacteria; kingdom Bacillati; phylum Actinomycetota; class Actinomycetes; order Mycobacteriales; family Nocardiaceae; genus Rhodococcus; species Rhodococcus sp. 852002-51564_SCH6189132-a. The sequence goes on along the minus strand of NZ_LZMJ01000029.1, from coordinate 56,867 downwards.
AAGACCGTGGTGGCGAGCACCTGATCCGCCACATCCCCACCGGCGTCTGCAACGACGGGATCTTCGCTGTCGAAGAGGGTGGGTGCCGCATGCTTCGCTGCCGGTGTGGGGTGCACCTGGGGCGCATCGACCTGGACGGGACTGTGCCACCAGTGTGGCTCGACCGGACCGAGTGCGGTGAGCGTGTCGGGACGCACTCCGGTGTGCAGAGCGAGCACGGGCACCACTACCTCTGCGGGACTGGCCCCGCCGTGGTAACCGGCGTTGACGGGTCCGTAGCGGATGGTGTCGTCGACGGCGAGCACCACCGAACGACTGTCGGTGAGTACCCGCGGTCCTCGAACCACGATTTCACCCTCGTCCACCCGGTCGAGGTCACCGTGTGCGCGCTGCCCGTACACGGTGACACGGTCGCGTTTGACGGAGGTGCGGCGCTCGATGATGTGCCCGTGGTCGGAGGTGATGATCACCGCGCGACCTGCTCGCTGCGCGGCCTGCAGCAGTGGGCGCAGGTGGGTGATGGTGTCGATGCCCCAGTGGGTTCCACCAGGGTCGGTGTGGTGGAGGGTATCGTCGACGAAGTTCAGCACCGTAGCCACCAGCGGGCGGCCGGTGGTGTCGGCGATGGCATTAGCGACGTCGGTGGCCAGATCCGCTCCGGCGGGCACGGTGTCGAGTGCCTTCTTGTGGAAGATCGGGTCGGTGCGCCCCGGTGCCGCTTCCAGCTTCGCGTCCCGCAGGAGCTCGAGGAATCCGGTGCGTTCGGCAGCGTCGTTTCCTTCCCGCAGGTCACCGGCCAACAGTGAACAGCGGCTCCGTTGCGTGAGAGTGGGCAGGACAGCAAGTGCGCCCGTTCGCCGGGAGGATCCGAGGACACCCGCCTCCATCCAGCCGGATTCTGCGGCGGCCGCGGCAAGCTCCGTTGCGGCCGCGACCGACAACGCATCGACCACGATCAGCAGCGTGGGCGTCGACTTGGCCAGGGGCAGCACCACGGTGGGCAGTAACTGTTCGACCAGTACGCCGGTGGGGTGCGGCGTGTCGGCGAGGGCGGCTGCAAACCGACGATCGTGACCGCGGCGGTGCGCGGTGACCAAGGCGATGACCTGGGTGATCGCCTCGGCGAGACGCCGATGATCCGAACCGCGATGCGCGGTCACGAGGGCGGCATCGACCCAGCCGTCGACGTCGACATATCGGCGGGTCAACGTGTCGAGCCCACCGTCGGCCGGGGTGTCCACGGCGAGCCACCGCAGCAACCGCACGGCGGCTTCGGCCGCTCGGCAGGAGGTGGAGGTGCGGGCGGACAGATGTTGCAGCACCCCCTCCCATGCCCGTTCGACACCGTCGATGCCCTCATGTTTCGGTCCGCGGGCGGCGGCGGGCAGGGCGTTCTCGATGGCCTTCGCCAGCTCGTCGAGGCGGGCGGTCAAACCCTGGGGAAGAAGTTCGGACCTCTCGGCAAGATGTTCGACGTTCAGCTCGCGCACGTGTCCTGCGGCGGATTCGAGAACCGCGCGGCGTTCCCGTTCGACGAGGCTGCCGACAACCAGGCCCGAGGTGTCGTCGTACCACGCGGCGAGATCGTCGGCACTGAGGCTGTCGAGGCCGAAGCGCTCGAGAAATACTCCGAGTTTGAGATGAGTGGTGGGGTCGGAGAACAACCCCGCAATGAGACCGAGTGGCACAAGCTCGGTGATCCGCTGGGCTTTCAGCAGCGCCGCCACGGGTTTGCTGAGTCGCCCTGCTCGTTCGGCGAGCCATGCGGCGACCGTCTGCGTGACCTCGGTGCCTCCATCTGCGCGGAGCCGAGCGAGGTTGTCGGTCACGTCGGCACGACGGCTCCATTCGAGGATCGCTAAGGTGTCGATCTCGGTGGCGGGATCGTCGGTGATCGCGAGTACGGCGCGCGCGAGGGTGGACATCACGTGCGTGCGGGTGAGCACACCACCCGGCGCGGGGGTGGTCGCGGCGGTGGGAATCGCCGCGAGCAATCCGAGAGCCAAGGCCCGGTCGTTGGGTACGCGGTAGAGGGCGGGCTCGATGGTGGTGGCCGCGAACGTCGAGCGCAGCGCGTCCCACGGGTCGGGGCTGAGGAGCCGGCCGTCGATGAGGTGGGACAGCACCCCGTCACCGAGATCCTTGTCGTCGACGGGGGTGAGGATGACGAGCCACTGGTCGTCGGCGCGGGATTCGAGGGCCTCCCACACGGCGAGGGTGGATGGGCACGGCACGACCGTCACCGGGGTTCCGTCGTGCTGGAAGGTACCGCCGTCCCATGCAGGCGCGGCACGGAGACCGAGAACACCGCTCTTGTAGCGCTTTTCGACGGCTTTCGCGAGCTTGGCAGTGATGATCGGACGGGTTGCGGTGAGCGTGTTCACTGCACCCACCACTTCACGTGCAGGCGTTTGCCATGCTTCTTGTGGGCTGCGCGCAGTCGTTTGGTGACATTTTCGATGTCATCGATATCGTCAAGGGTCACTTCGTCGGGGTCCGTAACGACCTCGTCATCCGAGGTGTCGTCCTCGATTTCGTCGTCAGTGTCATCGTCGGGATCGTCGGCGATGCGTTCGCTCACTACCCACTCGACCACTCGGGTCTCCGTGCGGTTGAGCTGGTCGGCCAGGGAAACTCCCGGAGTGGTGATCAGCTCCTTCAGCTTCTTCACGATCACCCGCGCGGATTCGCCTCGCTCACCGTCGGCTTCGGCACCGGCGAGCAATGCTCCGACCAGTTTCCATTGGAAGCCTCGCAACGCTGCTGCGTCGTGCGCCGCTTCCGTCCGCATCCGACCGGCGGATTCCGCCGAGCCCGGCACAGGTTCGGTGGCGAGCAGGTCGATGAGCGCGACGTTACCGGAGGTGCCGGCGAGGGTGTCGAGGTAGTCGACGAGCGCCCGAGCGACGCTGATCCGATCGGTGTCGGTGACGTCCAGTTTCAGGACTCGGTGGGCGTTGGCCAGCCGGTCGGCGAGCTGCCGGAGATCGGCGGTCTTCTCCCCGGCCCTGGCGCGTACCTGTTGCGCGAAGTCTGCGACGTTCGCGCCCGTGAGGAAGGTGCGCGGCATCGTGTAACCGAGTAGGTAGCTGACCGTGGTGCGGGCGGCGTCCCACGCCGCCTGTTCGGGCAGTTCCTCGGCGCGCAGTTCGATGCTCTCGCGCATCCGTCCGAGCGGCGGTGCCGGGACGGGCGCGCCCGCCTCGAACCAGGCACGTTTCCGGAGCAGTGCCCACGCAGCCACGATCAGGTCGCGCGCTTCGGGCCGCAGTCCCCAGGCGGGACTTATCGAGTCGATGCGGTGCTGCAGCACGCCGACGGTGACGCGGTCGGTCTCTGCGGCCGCTCGGTCGAGTTCACCGGCCCAGTACGCGAAGGTGTCTTCACCGAACAGGAAGTGGTCTTCGGTGGCTTTGCCCACCTTCAGCGGCGCTGCGATGCGCTGCGCGACCTTGCGTTCGGCGCCGGCTGTGGGTACCCGGCCCTGACGGTCAGCGACGGCCTCCTCGACGAAGCCGCGCACGATCTCGTAGTGACGGGAGGTGACCTCGTCGTCCGGGCTCGCGTATTGCGGATGGTTCGGATACAGCGCCGTGAATGCTTGGTCGATGACCTTGTCGAAGGCGTCCCGCAGGTTCACTGCGGTGGGTAGTTTCGGGCTGAAGTCCTTGCTGAGGGAGGTGAGGATCTCGGTGTGGCCGGGGTCGTCGACGAAGTACTTCGGGTCGGCTGCTTCGATGCCGTAGGCCTGCTCGAGAAGCCGCTCGAAGGCATTGAGCGTTCCCCGGTAGAGATTCTCGAGGATGCCTCGGGCCTGCGCCCGGTCGGCAGGCGAGAGGTGGTCGGTGTTCTCCTGCCAGCGATCTCCGGTGCCGCCGAACAGCCAGTCGAGCTTGACGAGCAGTGCGAGGTCTTGCCTGGCTTCGTCGGAGAAGAACTTCGGCAACCACACGATGGTGTGCCGGTCGCCGCCGGACAGGAGTCGGTCGATGCGGGCGATGTCGTCGGCGGCCGAGAATTCGCCCTCGTCGAAGGGGTAGTCGACAACGAGTCGCCAGGTGCCCGGCCGGTTGTCGAAGTTCTGTTCGGGCACGGACGAGGCGTCGCGGACGTTTCCGAACACCACATCGACCTCACGACGGGAACCGCGCCAGATGACGGTGCGTGTGGCGCCGCCGGCGAGATCGTCCTGTCTGGTGTCGACGCCGAGCGCCTTGTGCACGAGAGTGCGGATGAGCACCTTGCGCTTGCCGGAGTTGTCTTCGCCCCGGATGCGTTCGAGGACGGAGTTGTAGTCGACGTTGGACAGCTGCACCCGAATGATCGGGTTGGCGCCCTCGGAGACGGTGATCTCGGGGATGTCCTTGGCCCATTCACGGACCACACCCAGGACGACGCGGGCTTCGCCGCCCTTCATGCGGGTCTTGATGGATCCGTGGTTGAGGGCCGCGAGCCGGGAGGCGGTGATGTCGCGCAGCGCCGGGACCTTCGGGGCGATGGCGGACAGCAACAGGGTCTTGGCGATCCGGTCGTGAGCGCGGAACCCGGCGGGCACCGAGTCGGGGTCGGTCTCGAGTTGCTCCTGGGTCACCTGGTGGCGGGTGAGCAGCAGGGGAAGCATCTTGTCGCGGTAGAGGGATTCGGCCGCTTTGAACAGGGTGGATGCCACACCGTCGATGGGTTCCTCGCCGTCGACGATGGGACCGAAGGCGTCGCCGACGGGGATGAGGTCGGCGGTGGTGAGGGTGTCGCGGCGTTCGACGAGCATGCGCTGCATCACCTTCAGCGCGGTGCGGTCGCGCTGCATCACGGAGGCCAGTTCGCGCAGCGTGGATACCAGTGCGGGCGAGAACGGGTAGGTGAGTCGGAATTCCTGCTCGGAGGATCCGCGATGTTCCTCGGTGGTGTTCATCGAGTCACGCAGCACGTCCCACACTTCGGGGCTGCGGGTGACGGTGCGGAATGCCTCGTCGAGAGCCTGCTTGGCTTCGCCGTTCTTCGGTTGCAACAGGCGGATGTTCGCAACTTCGGCGAGATTGTCGTTGCCGAGTTCGATGGTGCGGAATCGGCCCTGCTGGTATTGCAGTACACGATCGGATGCGTCCTGCTCGGCACCAGAGGCGCCGGCATCGGCGAGCCATTTGCGCAGGTCCATCTGGCGCGAGATGAAGGAGACCAGTGGGATCGGCCGCGGGTTGCCGGAGCCTTCGACGAGCTTGGTGATCTTCTGCGATTCACGGCTGAAGATCTCGTTGTTGCGCACGTAGAAGATCAGCCAGAGGATGAGTTCGTCGAGGAACAGCACCACGGCGTCGTAGCCGAGTTCTTGGGCGTGCTCGGAAATGACGCTCAGGCCACGATCGAGGTCGACGTACTCGGCCTGCTCGAGGAACGACGAGAAATAGTTGCGGACCAGCGCGGAGACGAGTTCCTTGCGCCGCTCGCTCTCTGCGTGTGCTGCGCGCCCGGCCTGGTACCGCTCGAGCGTCCAACTATCGGAGACCAGTCCGCCCCAATCGTCGTCTCCGCCCGCACTGTCGCCGCCGAGTCCGGCGAGGAACGGGCCGTCCCCCATCTTGTGGCGCAACTGCTCGGCATCGGCGAGAAGCGTGTCGGAGACGTGCAGCGCGGGCAGAGGCGCCTCGGGATGGAGGCGTCGGATCTGTTCGACGTAGCCGCGGAAGATCGCTTCTTCCATCGACTTGGCGCCGAGGAAATGATAGGTGAGGCCCAGGATCTTCTTGCCCCCGATGTCGGCGTCGTAGCGGGCGGTGAGATCGCGGAACCGTTCGGTGCGCAAGGCCGGATGGTTACCGAGCAGGGCGTAGAGCACAGCCATGAAGTGCGATTTACCGGAGCCGAACGAACCCGCGAGATAGGCACCGCGCGAGGTCTTCTTGCGGATCGCGTCGGAAATCAGGGAGATAGCGGACGCGAAGTTGTCCTTGAGCGACTCGGTGAGCACGTACGCCTCGACCGTCGCGCGGATGTGCGCGTCGTCGTCGGTGCTGTCGGTCAAGCGCAGCACGTAGTCGTCGGCGCCGACGCGTTCAGGAATGTCGATGACGTCCCGCAGCAGAATGCTCACGCCTGCTCCGCCCCTCCTATATGGTCCTCGAACCAGCGGCCGTGGTGAGGTCGCTGTGCACTTCATCCTGCCCAAGGACGCCAACGTTACCGGCCACCCCCAACGCCCTTGCACGCATGCTGGACGATCCCGCATTTTCGGGGAAGTGTGTGTAGGCCGAGCCTCGAAATCCGGCATCTCAGCGCGCCTGCGACACGAACATCTGTTCGAGGTTGACGCTCAACACCGCGCGTGGGACCATCCCTGCACCGGCCTGGATACAGGTCGACCCCGGCTGGTGCGGGAACACCGAACCGGGGTCTGGGCACACGACAGAACGGAACTGTCATGCACCGTAGGGTGGAGTCTATCCACACGCCCCCAGGGCGCACTTCTCATGGTTCGGCATTCGACGCCGACCTTGTTCTTCTCACCCCACCGGGGTCCTCACTGACGTCCTGACTCACCGAGCCTCTCGACCCTTCCGGTCGAGAGGCTCGAGGAGTTTCGCTGCGACGTGTGCGCGCCTTTCCGGTAGCCGCGGCACGTCGGCATTCGTCGCTCATCTCCCGAGGTCCGACGTCAGCGCTTCGACGCTGCGCGCAGGGGTGCCATTCCCGTGCGCGAAACCGACTGGGCGCCAGTACCCTTCGTCTCCATTCTGGCGGTGGAGCACCCGATCGTGAGGGTCGACACGAACGACCGGGTCCAGCGCAAGCCGCACGTCATCTCCGACGTGGGGCCAGAAGTGCTGGCCGAGATGGTCTATCGGGGCATGGCGACCGGGCAGCGTTGGGGAAGGGGCCAAAGGCAATACAGGGACCCGTAGGGTCTCCGATCGGTCGGGGGCAGCCGCCCGCAGGGCGTCCGTCTCATCGGCCCAGGTTATGGGACCTCAACCGTAAGTCGCCTCTCGATGTCTAACTCTGGTCCACCGACCGCGACGGTCAGATTCTGACCTTGCCCGCACGAGTACCTGCGCGGTCCGCCGCCGAACCTGGGTGACGGCACCGGCCTCGGGCCCCAGTGTGAAGATCGGCCCAACCCAACGAAAGCAACCCGTTCCCAGCCCCTTCCGCTAATGGGTTTGATCAGAGCCGCCTGGTCGGTGCCAGCACGACTCGCATGTGAGCTGGAGGAATCGGTGCAGATTGCCTCGTTGACTGATGTCACGGCACTGCAATAGAGACCTGCCGCCTGCTGTCAGCGACAAGAAAACCGCGGGCATACCCGTCAGACTCATCTGACACCAGTCCTCGCGCCACAGGACATCGAGATTCTCGTGGCGGCCTCGACCCGTCCGGAGCGCTTCCCGCGCCTTTGTAACCCACCCGACGAAGTCAGATCGAACGGAAGGAACCACTTTCGGAGCCATGGACCCGGTATAACTCAGACGGACCGAGCAGCTTGGCGTGGCTGGAAACAGAAGCCACGGTCGCCACGGTCAATCGAAAGCACCATGCCGACGCGTAAGCCACCCGAAGACAATGCGGGATAGTATGCCCTAGCAACGCTTGGACCACTGGGAAGGCACAGAATGGACAGAGTCACGCAAAGTCTACTGAAAAGCTATGTGGATGCCGCAGGTTTGGAGAACCTCAGCGAAACACAGCAATTCGAGCGCTTCACAACACATATAGCGCTGTCCAAACTCTACGGCGGGACCTTCTCGGCTGATGATTTCTGCGTCGGCGACGGAGTGCAGGGGTTTGATGCTGTTGCACTTTCCGTTAACGGTGCGCTAATCAGTGACATCTCCCAACTTGACGATATAATGATGGATAGTGGTCCAATTTCCGCGGAATTCGTATTTGTCCAAGCAAAAACATCTTCAAAATTCGAACTCGGCGATCTGAGTATTTTTGCTGACGCTTCCGAGTCGCTGATTAGATCTCAGGACCCCTCTTTACACCCTGAGTTTTCCGAAATGCTGGACCTACTATGGGAGAAATCCGATATGTTCAGCGAGAATCCGGTGATCCGATTGTACTACGTTTCTACAGGAAAGTGGGAATCACCCGCCCCGATTGAAAAGAAGATTGCACAGACAAAGCAGAGCCTCCTGGATTCGAATCTCGTGTCGCGAGTTGAATTCAGCACCTGGGGTGCAGCCGAAGTGCAATCAAATTGGCGAGCAATTGATCGCGGACTTAAAAAGACCATTCTGTTCGAGAGCAAGACCACGCTACCAGAGATGCCACGGATTGAAGAATCGTTTCTCGGAATCCTCCCCGCTAGTGAGCTGCTCAAACTGGTAACTGACGAGGATGGCGAAATCCGCAAAGCGCTGTTCTACGATAATGTACGCGATTTCCAAGGGGACGTGGATGTAAATGCCGATATCCGAAAAACACTCAGGTCAGCGGATCGCACGCGATTCTGTGTGTTAAATAATGGCGTGACGGTTGTTGCAAAATCTCTCAAGACTACCGGTAATCGATTCACCCTCCACGAGTACCAGGTGGTTAACGGTTGCCAAACAAGTCACGTATTACATGCGGAGAGAGATAATCTCGAAGACGTGCATATCCCCTTCCGGTTGATTGTAACGGCTGATGACGCGGTTGCAAGATCCATCACGACAGCAACCAATCAACAAACGCAGGTGAGCAAGGAAAATCTCCTCGCGCTACTTGATGAACAAAAAGCGATTGAACAATACTTCAATACGTACAAGTCAGACGAAGATCGACGCATATACTACGAACGGCGTTCCAAGCAATGGGTAGGTTCTCAGCAGGTTCGCGGGGCGTGGAGAGTCATCACTCTCCGAAACCTTTTGCAATCATTCGCCTCAATGTACCTAAAAGTGCCGCACACGGCGGCCCGGTACTACGGGGACCTTCGCGATCGAGCGAAAAGCGAGGTCTTCACAGCATCCCACCACCCTGCTTACTTCTACTCGGCCGCGTACGCCTACTGCAAACTCGATCACTTCTTCCGAAACGAACAGATCGATCGAAAATTCAAACCGGCACGGTATCACCTCCTCGCAGGCGTCCGAACTGCGTTCACTGGCACTCGGCACGTTGACGCGATCGAAAGCAAGGAAGCCAAGGCCGAGCGCGCACTGGATTCCTTTAATCGATTTCTGTGGGACGACAAGAGATATTTGGGTGCACTCTTGTCAGTAGCTGCGGTAATCGACGACGCCGCCGGCGGAGAGATCACCCGAGAGTTTGGACGGAACAGGGAGCAGACCGAAGCTCTACTCGACGCAGTTACGGAGAAAGTACGCATACCGCCGAACCAACGATCGTGAATCACTACAAACTGGCACACAATTTCCTATTTCCTTCCCCGTGGAATGCTCCGGAACAAGCCGAATGATGCATCAGCAACACCACGCCTTTAGCGAATACGATACTGTCTGGCCAAGAGTTGGCTTCCATTCTTCCCCTCAAGCCCTTGGTCCACGTGTGTGTCCTGGCCGCCAGGTAGCGAGATAATCGGGGGTTAGGCCGAGTTCTGCGCTGTGGGAGCGCAGGACTGCTTCGATGGTGTCGGCGACGGACTCGCCGTACTCGGGGTCGATCTCGCCGTGCCATTGCCGCACCCACGGCAACAGTTCGGCGAGGCCCGCCAGCATCGGAGTCAGCTTCTCGGAAGATGCCTGATCCCAACCGTCGGTCACGATGCGTTCATCGACGAGTCCAGCGAGCGCAAGGGCCTGCTCGGCGTGATCCCACCCCGCCCAGCCGAGCAGCATCGTTGAGTCGGTGTCGCGGTTCGCATTCGGGTACGAGATGAACCGCTCCTTGGGCACATCAAGTTTGCCGCGCCGCGACCAGTACGACGTGTTGAGGAAATCGGCGGGCTTGTACTTCGGCGGCACCGGAATCGGACCGTCCAACTTCTCCCCCGCGTCCTCGCGACGCTGAAGTTCCCAGGTATGTTCCCACGCTTCGCGTTTGACGAGACCGGACGGCTTGTACCGCAACGCCGCCAGAAACGGAACGCCCTCTTCTTCGAGAAGCTTGGCCAAAGCTGCTGAGGTGGATACCTCATTATTGCCGACCCACAACCGCAGTACCTGACGGAAGTCCTCATCACGGTCGAGCCGGTCGGCGAGTTGTGCGATGCTACGTGGGGTCGGATGGTCGCCTTCGAACCACAGATCGCGGCTCTCCACTCGATCCAGCAGCCAGTCGCGCAGTGCTTCGATGACGCGCTTGTCCCACGGCTCGGAGGCCCACCGCCGCTTGTGCTCCGGCTTCTCCAACAAACGTATGTGCGGATTCTCCGCGATCACGTCAAGGCGGCGCTTCACGAGGTCGCGGTAGTCGGCGGGCAGATACGACGGAATTTCGGTGATCGGAGCGGAGCGGTGTCGTTCGAACCACGCGGTGTGCTCGCCGGATTCGACGGCGCACGCGAGGACGATCTCGAATGCACGCTCCCCCAGATCAATTCCAGGCAGTTCACCCGAGTAGGTGAGATCTTCGTCGATGAGGCCGTAGAGGCGGTAGCACTCCCAGTCGAGTTCCTCCTGGTGCGCGATCATCAACGCGCGAATACGCTTCATCTCCGTGCGCGCATGTGCCAGCGCTTCTGCGGTCGGTACACCAGTCGCGACGACGGCCGCGGGGGTGTGAGCGGCAAGTTCCTGCGCGAGGGAGTTGAGGATGCGGGCGCGTTCGAGAGGGTGAGACGCTGGAAGGGGAAGTTCCTTTACCTTAGTGCCGTTGAATTGGTAACGCTGCTCCCAATGCTCGTCCGAATCGCCGCGACCGATCCCTCCGCCGGCCTTGTTCTGACAGTTCTGCTTCAGCCAGAAGCACGCCAACGAGCTATTGAGCAACCCGATGATCCGCAGGTGATCGTCCTCACTCGCGTCCGAAGCCAAAGTCAGTACTGGCGAGGTCTGATTGAAAACCCGGTCGGACACATCGATTACAAAATGGTTGTGAGAGGCAATTTCCGAAAACGCGATACGCCGACCAACCACATACCGATCTCGGATGAACCTACTCCACTCATACCATGTGAGCCCGATCTCCAATTGCGACCCGTTCGGTTCACGCCTGCGAATCAAATCCTGTTTGGACGGCCATAGCCACCTCGCTACCTCCGAGGTCGCATGAGCAGCGGAGTCGTTTTCATACGGGAATACAATCTCAGTCTTAGTAGTGACTTGATAGTCACGAATCGCTGCACCATCCACTAGTTCACGCATGTGTCTTGGCTTGATCCCACGTCGACTGAGGGCGCCTGCCAATGCCAGGTAGGCATCATCGGCTCGCGACATCATCACGTATCCGCAAGAAGACACTGAATCATTGAGTTTACCGATTGCGTTGGTATTGATTGCTCTTAGGAGTTCAATCGCGCCCCCACCGGCGAGAGACCAGGGATGCCGTTTCAGCGATGGCCGAGCGAGGTTTGCCACGCTTATCCAGCCATTCTCGAAACCAGGCTCGTCAATATTCTCGACGATTGCCGACCACACGATGCCTTTGGCCGGGTCCTCCGGTCGGCCAGGCTCTCCTCGCACCCCGAGCACCCCACGGACTGTCTCACCCACTGGGGTCCGGTTGCGGCCCACCAAAATTACTGTCGGTGTCCCATGGCCCGGAATGTACGCGCCGGACGTGTCTATAACCCGCTTCAAGTCACGGGTACTCAGGAAATCCTCGATAAGTTTTGACCCGAACTCCCGCTTCATGAACGAGTTCGACGTGATCTGCCCAACCCAACCTGGCTTGCCATCGGAATCGTTCTTGGCGAGGTCGAAGAACAATTCCATGAACGGTACTGTCAACGCGTACTGCCGATGGCAAGTAGAGTAAAGTTGCCGATATGTCGCGTTGAGTGCCGCATCTTTGACCGTGATGTACGGCGGGTTGCCAACCACCACATCGTGTTCCCGCTGCAAGATGGCCTTGAGCGCGTCGGCATTCTCCGTCGCGTAGGCCATCTGCTCCGAATCTGTGGACCACAGGTCGTCCGCAAGTGCCTGCTGCCGCGCACCCCACAGCAACGAGTCACCGGCCGCGAGGTTAAGTTCGATGTCAATCAACTTCTCAATCGACTGGTCGCCACTTGCATCCAGCGCCGCGACCATGAGCCGGAACCGCGCAATCGCGACGGCGAAGGGGTTGATGTCCACGCCGAACACCGACGCTAGGGCCTTCTGCACCAGTACGCGACGGCCGAGTGCGGGCGCCTCGTTCTCCCAGCGCTCCAGCAACCGGTGGAACGCTCCGAGCAGGAAGTGACCGGACCCGCAGGTCGGGTCGATCACCGTGAAACCCTCGAGGGGCCGCTCTTTCAGCGCCGGCTCAAGGGTCTGGTCGAGGATGAACTCCTCGACGAACTCCGGCGTCTGCAACAACGCGTAATTCTTCTTTGCGAACTCCGACAGGTCCTGATACACGTCGCCCAGGAATCGGGTATCAACACCGGCGAAGCCCCACAGCGGCTCGCCGGATGCGTCCTTGTCCCACCAGAATTCGAGAAGACCACGCGCTGCGTCGCCCGACGGCGCCACCTGGTGCATCGGCGAGTAGCTGTCGACCAACCCGCGGGTGGCTTCCATCTTCGCGAAATGTGCGGTGATCGTGTCGAGCCACTCGCGGTCGGTGTGCTCCGGGAACTCCGTGAAATACGCGCGCCGCGCGTCGAGTGCCTGCTGGCGTGCGTCGGGGTTCGGGCCGCCGATCCACGCCTTCGACACGAGGCCGTGGTCTTCGCAGTAGCGCGCGAACACCGTCAGCAGCACCCACGCGACCGCGGCCTGCGTGATTCGTTCGTCGCGCCACGCCTGCCACGACGCCGCCGTCCGGTTCGCGTGCAGTGCAGCGGTGTACTCGGCGCGCCACCGCTGCTCCACCCCCGACTGGCGGGTGTCGACGTCCGCACCGTCGACGCGGGCACGCAGATCGTCCTCGAGGACCGTGACCTGCTTGCGCAGCGCCTTCACCAATTCGGTCGCGGAAATGTCCGCCATCACACCTTCTCGCTCTCAACAGCCCCAGTCTTCCAGAGCGGGTACACAACGAATTGTCCACCGGGCGAACCCAACTGGATCGGCTGACCATCCACCAACGCGCCACGCTGGCCACGCATCTGCGGCAGCACCACCCACACCGGACGGCGGCGCGGCGCCGACAGATCGGCCAACCGCGCCAACACGTCGAGGTAGCCGTAGCGGGCGAGCGGCGACACCTCGGTGAGCACGAGTGGCTTGGGCTGCGCGGAATCCCCGAACACCCGATCCTCGAGGCCGGCGCACACGCGCGGCATCACCTGCTCGAGCACCGCACGCAGGCCTCGCGCATCCTTGCTTCCCGGCGCGGCAGCATCGGCACTTCGCACGAGATCCCACGACACACCCCGCGCGGACGAAAAGGTGCGCATCGCATCGATGATTGCTCCGGTGACGTCGACGACCTCGCCGCCGTGCGCGTCGACGAGTTCCCGGGCGACGATCTGATGGTCGCCGGGCCGGTGGACGGGCACCCCGAACACCAGGAAGCCGTTCTCCGCCAAGGACCGCGCCACCAGCGAGTTCCGCGCCGCGCCGCCGTCGCCGGTCGCGGCGGACGCGACGGCCCCGGCGGGCGGACCGGTGTGGGTGGCGGTGCGGGTGTGCAGTGAGGTTTCGCTCGGCGGCGCGGCCTGCTCGTAGCGGTAGGCGGTGCCGTCCCAGGTGAGGCCGAGTCCGGCACGGTCGATGTGTGCATCGAGGGCGGGGCGGCCGGGCAGCCGGTCGAGTTCCGGGAATCGCGCGGCAACGCGCGCCCGGATCTCCGTCGGCGACAGCGCTTCGGTCTGGGCGAGGCCGGCGAGGGCGATACGCAGCGCATCCGACGGGCCGAGGCTGAGGCTGTGGAGTTCCCCGCGACCGGAAACTGCGGCGAATTTGGAGATCGCTGCCGCCAAGCGCACCAGACGCCCGTCCGGAGGCAGCGGCACCGGCACGTCCGGTCCGGCCGCGGCAGAGTAGGCGTGGGTGAACGCGCCGCGCAACTCACGTGCCGCGGTGCCCATCGGGACCACCTGGGACATCGGGGTGGCAACCATGCGGTCGTCGGCGCGGCGACCCGCGGCTTCGGCTCCGGCGAGCAGGAGTTCGTCGTCGGCAATCAACGCGAGACGGCCGCCGTGACGGCGCCGCACCCACCTGCGGGTGCCCTCCGCGGTTTCGTGTTCGGTGAGTCGATCCAACGCGACGCGCAGCAACCCCGCGGCAGCGCGCTCCGCGAGACGCGGGGCCAGGGCGTCGGCAGCACCGGTGTGCGCCTGGGGCAGCCGCGCCCGAATTTCGGCGGTGAGAGTGGAGATCGCCACTACCCCACCGGAATCGCGGAGGACCTGGTCGACGAGGTCGATGAGTTCGTCGAGAAGTTCCCGGGCGGCCGGTTTCTCGGCCCAGTCGGACTGCAGTTCCTTGAGCAGTTGGTTTCCGCGGGGACTGCTCTTCCTCAACGCCGAGGCCAGTTCGTTGCCCGAAGCGAACGCGTCGAAGGTGCCGGTGACACCGAGGAGCAGTTCCGCGGCGCTGCGACGGGTGCCGGCACGCCCGGTGCCGACCGCCGACACCAACAGTGCGACGGCGTCGTCGAGACCGAGCAGACCCTGTTGCGCCTGCGGCTTGGCGGCGGACCGGCCGAGTTCCTTCACCCACGCGCGGTGCCGGTCGCGGATCTCGGTGCGGGTGGCCTTCGCTTCCTTCGCGACCAGCCGGTTGAGTCGGGTGGAGTCCAGCGCCAGCAGCTCACCAACCGTGGTGACCTGCGCCGCGGACAGGGCCGACACGGCGCGCGCACTCAGCCCGGCGGCGACGAGCGACGTGGTGGGTTCGACCTTGACGGGGCGAGCGGGTTTCTCGGGCTTCGCAGGGGCGGCGTCGAGGTCGGTGAACACCCGCCGCCAGTCGCGGAGCATCTCCTCGGCGGTATCGGGGCGGGTGGCGACGTCGCGAGACAGCGCCGAGGTGAAGTACGCGGTCAGACCTGCTGCGACGGGCGCCTCGAACATGCCGGGTTCGACGGTGACGTCGTCGTCGACGGTGGCGGGGTTCGCCTGCGGGTCCGGCCCGTACTGCGGCACGGCGCCGGTCGCCATCTCGTACAGGACGACAGCGGCGCCGTAGCGTTCGGCGGACGTGTCGTACTGGGTGCGGCCACCGATTCCGAGGAACGGGTCGAGATAGGGCGGGGTTCCGGCGTCGGTGTTGCGCAGATCCACCCCGGCCATCGAGAAGTCGAACAGGCGAAGGTGCGCGTCGGCGCGCGAATTGGACTGGTGCACCCCGAGATTCGAGGGCTTGAGGTCGCGGTGCACCACCCCGGCTCGTTCGAGGGCGACGAGCGCCTGCAATAGATCGGTGCCCCAGCGTTCGAGCAGGTCGATGGACAACCGTCCGCCCTTGGCGGCGAGTTCCTCCGCGAGGGTGGTGCGTCCCGCGTAGTGCACGACGAGGGCGGTGCGGCCGCCGACGTTCTCCTCGGAGGCGAGTTGCACGATGCGGGGGTCGTCGAGTTTGCCGAGCACCTGCGCTTCGGCGTGCAGGCGCGCGGCGGCCTCGTCGTCGCGAGCGACCTTGAGGACACGCTCGTGGTCGCCGGCCTTGCGGTCCACCACCAGAATGCCGACAGCGGTCGATCCCGCACCGAGACGACGCTTGTAGACGAAGCGGCCGTCACCGAGTTCGTCGCCCGGCTTCGCTTCGAGGGGATCGGTTTCCCCTTCGGCGCGGAACAGATCCGAGCGCACTGCCTCGAGTCGCTCGAGGAAGTCCGCGACCGACGAGATCCGTTCTGAGGGGCTGGGATCGGTGGCGTCGAGCACGAATTGCCGCAGGATCGACGGAACTTGCGGCAATTCCACCGCCAGGTCGAGACCGCCGTCACGGCGCAACCGGTCGAGCAGTTCGCCTCGTTCCGTCGCCGGTGACTGTCCACCGGTGAGCAGGTAGAACGCGAGCGCACCGAGCCCGAAGACATCCATCCGGGCCGGGTCGGCGGGGTTCACGCCCTCGGGCGCGGTGAACAGCCGGGCCTGGTCGCTCAGGCTGCCGGCCATGAGGCTCAGCGGCCCCGCGGACAGGCGGGTGACTCCGGTTTCCGCGTTGGCGGGCAGCACACCGGCAGTGTCCCAGTCGGTGACCTGCGGTTGCGGGCCGGTGTTGCGGTCGCGGACGACGATCGCCCGTGGGTTGAGGGTGCGGTGCACCACGCGGTGCCGGTGCGCGTAGTGGACGATCTCGGCGATCTCGGTGAGCGCCGCGAGTTGCCGCTCGAGCGTCATCTCGCCGTGGTGGTCCGCGAGCCACAGGTCCAGGCGGACGTCGCTCTCGGATTTCGGGAACACCAGGCCGATGCCGAGTTCCTTGTCCTTGACCACGTCGACAGGCACCTGCAGACCGTCGTGCTTGAGCCGCGACAACAGCTTGTACTCGTGCTCCACACCGCGCGCCCGGGCATGCTCCTCCGCGGACGTCGCGCCGGGCTTGGGCAGGTAGAAGCGGATGCGGGCCGCGCGTTCCATGTCGACGTGATGGAAGGCGGGCCAATCCTGCCAGCCCTCGCCGTCGCCGAGTGGCTGATCGTCGATCACCCAAGAGCCGACTTCGCGCTGGCGGCGTGGGGCGAGACCGATGGCGGTCATCAGGTCGCGGATCAACAGCGACTTTTCCTCGGAGACCGGTTCGTGCTTGGCCGGTGCCAGGAGGCGTTCGCTGAGGCCAGGCAGTCGGCTGCGGTGTTCGTTGCCGTCGATGCCGTAGAGGTTGATCTTGGAACTGGCGGGCAGCATGCACTCGAGGTCCGGATGATGCAGGTACACGAGTTCCTGCACGAACGGGATGATGCCCTTGAGGTTCTTCTGCCCGGTCTTCTCTGCCAGCCGGTCCTTCAACAGCGACGAGAAGTACTGCGCCTTCTTGCGCGCAAGCAGCAGCGGCGAATCCTCAGAACGGTAGTTTCCGCGACTCCACACATGGTCGTTGCCGCGCAGAACGCCGCTGTAGTACTTGAGTTCGATCAGGTACAGAGTGTCGCGGGCAAGAACCAGCAGGTCCACCTCGTGCCAGCGGCCGCGGTTGTCGCGGAACTCGAAGTTCGACCACGCCCGAAACGGCGGGGCGTCGGGAAGGATCTCCTTGATCCGTTCGAGCCCTTCGCGTTCATGGTCGAACGGGGAAGGGCTGACCTCGACCCACCGGTCACTGTGCACCGGGTGCCCCCTCTTTCATCCGATCGTTCACGTCCGTCACAACTTACCCGGACACACGCAGTGCGGATCAGCGGCTATCCGGATCAGGACAAGGACGCTCGGACGCCTCGACCACCGGGAGCATTCGACGCCGGAGAGCTCAGACCGATGAAGCTGGATGACCGTCCCATCCGAAAGCACCGGCAAACGCCCAAGATCTCATCCAGCATGGTTTCGTTTCGGTCCCATTCAGATCGCAGGTGTGCCGATCTCCACCACACGCGCCCATTCCGGCGGCCTGTCCGGAACGAAGTCGGGGTTCGATTCGCTGCGGGTCGCAATGCGGGGGAACAGACCGACGATCGTCCGGCACCCCGGACGGCTGCTGGGCCAGGGGGTTTCCCCGTCGGTGAGCACCACCATTACATCCGGCCGGGGCCGAAGACGCAGCATCCGGGCGAATCCGGCGCGCAGATCCGTGCCACCGCCTCCGACCAGCGGAATGTCCTCGGCCTGACACAGCGGGTGCACGATCCGCGCGGCCGCGTCACAGGACAGCACCGTGACCAGGTCACGACGCCCTCCCACGGCCCGCGCGATAGCGGCGACCTCGAGCAGAGCACTGCCCAGATCCGCGTCGCTCACCGAGCCGGAGGTGTCGACGATGACACCGACCCGCGGCGGGGTTCGCCGCAGGCTCGGCAGCACCGCTCCGGGCACGGCAGCAGAGCGCCGTGCCGGCCGGCGGTAGGTGTAGTCGTCACCGGCGCCGGACGCGGAGGTGGTCGAGCGGATCGCCGCCCCCAACAGAGTTCGCCACGGCTGCGGCGGGTGCAGAGCCTCCTCCGCCCACCGCTGCCACCCGCGGGGTGCACTGCCCGGCTGCCCGATGATGCTGTGCGCCACCCGGAAGCGCACAGCGTCCCGTTGCTCGTCGCTGAGCGCGTTCGCCCCTTCCGGTCCCCACTCCCACTCACGGCTCAAGCCGTCGGCACCGCTGCCGCAGTCGAGCCAGGCCAGCCTGTCGGTGCACGGACCGAGGCCGAACTGCTGCAGATAGTCCTCCATGAGCTGACCGGCGGGCAACTGCAGGGTCGACGGCAGAACGGCGTCGTCGGGTAGGGGCAATCCGTCACCGAGCGCATCGTCGTTGATCTCCGCGTCGGCGGCGATGTTCATGCGTAGTCGATCGGCGCGACCACCCAGGTCGTGCGCGCGGGCGTAGCGGTCGCTGCGGCCGTGGTGGTCGCGCAGCACGTGCGAGACCAGGTGAACAAGGACTGACGCCAGTTCCTCGACCGGCCGCTGAGCGACGAAGACGGGTGAGATGTAGCAGCGCCAGTGCCGGTCCACACCGATCGTCGGTACGCGAGGCGATGCGACGATGTGCAGCGCGTGCAAGGCGGTCGCGAGATACGGCCGGGCGCGCACGGCATACAACCGTGCGGCGTAGATCCTGTTCGCGTCGAATGCCGGTGACGTCGTCATCGGCCGACCTGCGCGGCAGCGTCGTCCGCTGATCGCGCAACCGAGACGACACCGGCAAGCTCGTCGATCGATGCCGGCACCTCCCAGCCGTCGCGGCGCAACGTGGCCAGTGTGGTCGCCGGCACAACAACGAGATCGGGCGGCCCGGATTCCACCGCAGTGGCCAGCAGTGCCCACGCCGCGTCCCAGCGGGATTTGTCCGGCCGTCGGCGGACCGCGGCAACCACCGCGTCGAGCACGGCCTGGCGCAGATCGCCGCGCTCGGGAAGATCGGCAGCCGCCGGATCGGCGAGCAGCGCCTCCGGATCCGGAAGGTCCATACGCTCGATGGCGGCCAGCAGCTCGAAACCGGGTCCGTCACCGACACTCCCCCGAACCAGGAGGGACAGCACATCCTTCGACGACGAGGTGGCGGTGGCGAACGCGATCAGCCGCACGGTCATGTCCCAGCTCCGCGGCGACGGCCAGGCACTGCCACGACGGGTCTGACTGCTGGGGAGTTGATGTACGAGGGCGGGCCGGGCGGCGAGGAGTTCACAGACCGCGCGGCGGGCGAACGTCACGGCGTCGGAGAACTTTTCCGGATCGAGGCGCGGCAGCGTCGCGCGTGGCCAGGTTCCGCCGAGACCTCGGACGACCACGTCGTGGTCGTAGGTCCAGTTCAGATGCACGAATCGGTTCGCCAACGGTGGACTCAGCTCCCAGCCGTCCGCTGCCGAGGACGGTGGGTTGGCGGCGGCGACGATGCGGATACCGGGCGGGAGTTGCAGTGCCCCGATTCGTCTTTCGAGGACGAGGCGGAGCAGGGCCGCCTGCACGGCGGGTGGTGCCGACGACAATTCGTCCAGGAACAACAGTCCCCGCCCGGCCTGCACGAGCCGGACCGCCCAGTCCGGGGGTGCCATGGGGACTCCGTGAGTTGCGGGATCGTCGCCGAGAACGGGCAGACCCGAGAAATCCGACGGCTCGTGCACACTCGCGATGACAGTGGTCAGCGGCAGGTCGACGGTCTCGGCGAGCTGGGTCAGGGCGGCGGTCTTGCCGATTCCCGGTTCACCCCACAGCAGTACCGGTAGATCCGCGGCGACCGCCACGGCGAGGGCTTCGAGTTGGTCGTTGGGGCGAGGCTCGGTGGTGACCGCGTCGAGCATCGCCGACAACGCTGCAGCACTGTCGAGTTCGTTGTTCGGGGACCGGGCAGGAAGGAGTGTGGAAGACATGTGCATCACCTGTGATGTCGGAAGGGACAGCAGGACACGACCCGTAGGACGCCCTGCGGAACAGTGCGCTTCGAGAAGGAAGGAGATTCAGTGTGATCGGGTGCGACGCGACCGTCCGAGTCTGCGGGGTCGCGATGCGGGCGGTGGTTCCACCGGCTCGGAGACGTACCGGTCGTAGATGTTGCGGCGGTCCGCGGAGGTCCGGAGTTCGTCCAGCAGAGGTCCGTCACGGAGGACCGCGTCGGGACCGAGCAGCCCTTCGACGATTGCCAGCGCCCCGGCGGCATCTCCGTGATCCAGGCGTTCACGAACGCCCGGCAGGCAGTCGGGACGGCGATGCGCCTGGTCGATGGCGTGAAGACACGGCAATGGAGTGCCGCCCAGTCGGGCGAGCAGTTCTTCGCGCCGGATCTCGGCGGGATCATGGTCGAGCGCGGTCAGGACGCCGTCGACCAGCCCGAGCCGGTGCCGTTCACCACGGCAATCGATCAGGTGAGTTCGATTCCCCCGCTTCGGTATCCGGGGTGCTTGCGGCGGTGGCCGACCCGGATCCAGCGCTGCGGCGACCAGCGGGTGCAGACCGTCGGCGGTGATTGCTCCCGACCGGAGCAACGTCAGGTCGGGCGGCACCCAGATCGCGGCCTCGGGCAGCACCGGCAGCGCAGCGAGCCGGCCGCGCGGGTAGTCGCCCACAACACGCAATGCCACGGGATCCGTACCGCCGACCGGTTCCACCACTACGTCGAGTCGACCCCCGCATCGCACCCGCACGGGACCGTCACGGTGCCCGTCCGTGCGGAGCAGGATGCCGGATTCTGCAGCCCAGCGGTCGACGGCGCAGTTCTCCGGGATCATCGCGGCCAGACTGGGGGCGAACGCGGTGGTGGCCGGCACCTGCCCTGTGCCACCGCGTAGTCGCAGTTCAGCGGACCTGCGGACATCCCACAGGTGCCGGTGGAGGTCGAGGCGGAACCGTCTGTTGGGGCGTGGATGGGGATGGTTCGTCAAATCCGAGCCGTCCCACAACGTCAGCGCGATCCGCTGCCCCGCATCCGCCCAGGCCGGAGCGGTCCGAACGATCAGATGCATGGAACTGTTCGCACCGCAGCGTTTTCTGTGCTCATGCGGCCCGTACCGGGCCAGCGAGATGGTCAGCCCCGGGCGTAGTAGTCCGTCGGGAGCTACGCGCGGTAGGTGCCAGCGCAGCAGGTCGGGGGCCAGGTGTCGTAGATCGTCGAGGACCTGCGACGCAACCTCGACGCCGTGCCTGTTGCGCAGTACGCGTAGGTCGAGGTCGGGGTCGAATCCCGCTGCGGCACAAGCGCCACGCCAGTCACCTGCACGGCGTCGGTCGGTCGCGTCCTCGATCATGGACGGCGGCACGGCGAACTCGCGCACGCGCAGCCAGAAGGACAGTCGGGGATCGGTCCCGTTCGCAGTCGGAGGGTGCATCAGCACTCACCGTGTGCGAACTGGGCCCCCAATCTTTGATCAGAGAAGGTTGTCATCGGCGCAATCGTAGCGTGTCGTGGCACGTGCGGCCAGTACGCGCGGCCGGTTGCCGCCTCGGGCGTGCTTCCGGTTGCGCTGGGGGTCGCATTCGCGCACGAGGTGCTGGACATAGACTGCTCACCCATGTCCGGGAATCCCGCCTTCGACCACCTCATCCGGTCCTTGATCGCCGCGGTCGGCGGGCCCACATTCGACCGCGGCAGCCGTTACGCCGAGCGGGGCGCGGTCGTCGATTGCGGATTCGACGAGGACGATCTCGTCGGTTTCGGAAGAATCGCCGGCACACGGATGTATCAGGCCGTCGTTCAACTGCACCCCGGGCCACGGGGACTCGAGTACGAGCACGGCGAATGCTCGTGCCCGGTCGGCTACGACTGCAAGCACACCGTGGCGCTTCTTCTCACATTGCTTGCCCCGCAGGAGGATACGACCCCGAAGACGCCCTCGTGGGAGGCACCGTTCGAAGCGATGTTCGAGGACCACGAGACCGGTAACGGCGTGCCCCTTGCCCTGCAACTGGCGTTGACACAACGAGCACACGCTCCGGCGCCGATGCTCACCGCGCGGGTGCTGCGGCCCGGCCGCACGGGATGGGTGTCCGGCAACATCTCGTGGCAGAACCTGGCCTACACCTACGACGTGAACAAGCAGCATCAGCAGTTGCTGCTCGAATTCGCAGCGCTGGTACAGGCATCGACACGCAGTTACTACAGTTCCGCCTCGAGCACCGTCGACCTGTCCGCAGTGTCGCCGCGACTGTGGTCGCTGCTCGACGATGCCCACCGTCTCGGGATCGAGCTGCGCTACGCGAAGAAGAAGCACGGTGCGGTGCCGCCGCCCGGCACCGCAGATGTGCATGTCGACGTCGCCGATTCGGGTGACGGCCTGACCGTCACCCCAGCCCTGCACATCGGCGACGATTCGACCGGGACCGCCGTCGCGTTCATCGGCACCCCCGCCCACGGCGTCATCTACCTCCCTTCAGGGGATCACGACGGCGGCGCGCCGGCAGATCTACCGTTCCGCCTCGCGCAGCTCCGCAACCCCGTTGCCGCCGGCATGCAACAACTACTGCAGAGCAGCGGTGCGCTCACCGTGCCAGCAGATCAGGTGCCGCGGTTCGCGACCACCTACTACCCGCGCCTGCACCGAGCAGCGACCGTCACCTCCACCGACGGCTCGTTCACAGCACCGACCGTCAGCGGGCCGACGCTGCTCCTACACGTCGCCTTCCGTCCCGAACATCGCGCCGATCTGCACTGGCAGTTCGGCTACACCGTCGGCGACGGCGAGTACACGGTCGAGTTGTACGAACGTCTCGGCGACACCGTCCGCGACCGCGACGCCGAAGACGCGCTGCTCACCGAGATCCGGCCGGTGGTCGCCCCGTTCGGCCTGGACAACTCCGTCGACCGGCGGCTGTTCCCCCGCGTCGCCATCACCGACCTCGACACCGCACGACTGGTATCCGAACTGCTGCCCCTGCTGACCGGCCGTGACGATGTGCAGGTGCGCGTCGACGGCACCCCTGCCGATTACCGCGACGTCGGCGACAGCCTGCGCATCGGACTGTCCACCGAGGCCACCGCCGACTCCGACTGGTTCGACCTGAACATCACCATCGAACTCGACGGGGCCACCCTCCCTTTCCGGGAGGTGTTCACCGCACTCAGCGAGGGCGCGGCAACTCTGATGCTGCCCGACGGGGCCTACCTGCCCCTGGACAAACCCGAACTGCAACAACTGCGCCGACTCGTCGACGAAGCCCGCGCACTGCACGAAAACAACGATCCGGATCGATTGCAGCTGAGCCGATTCCAAGCCGGGATCTGGGAGGAACTGGCGGCGCTCGGTGTCGTCGACAAGCAGGCCGCAGCCTGGAAGAAACAGGTACAAGGCCTTCTCGACATGAAGGCGACAGCGAAGACCCGGGTGCCGAAGGCGGTACAGGCGACGCTGCGGCCGTACCAGCTCGACGGATTCCGGTGGTTGACGTTCCTGTGGACGCACGGACTCGGCGGAATCCTCGCCGACGACATGGGCCTCGGCAAGACCCTGCAGTCGCTTGCACTGATCTGCCACGCTCGCGCGAAGCGACCCGCGGATGCTCCGGTACTCATCGTGGCGCCGACATCGGTGGTTCCGAACTGGGCCACCGAAGCCCGGCGATTCGCACCGGACCTGAACGTCGTGGCGATCACCGAGACATCCGCCAAACGCGGTGTGTCGCTGGGTGATCTGCTCGACGGGATCGACGTCGTCGTCACGTCGTACACGCTGCTGCGCCTGGATATCGACGAGTATCTCGAACGGGCTTGGTCGATGCTGCTGCTCGACGAGGCACAGTTCGTCAAGAACCACCGGGCGAAGGCATATCAGTGCGTGCGGCAGATCGAGGCACCGCTGAAGGTCGCGATCACCGGAACTCCGATGGAAAACAACCTGATGGAGTTGTGGTCGCTGCTATCGATCACCGCACCCGGCCTGTTCCCCCATCCGACGAAGTTCCAGGACTACTACCGCAAACCCATCGAAAGCGGCAGCCACCCCGAACTGCTGGTGCAGCTGCGGCAGCGCATCAAACCGCTGATGTTGCGTCGCACCAAGGAACAGGTCGCCACCGACCTGCCGGAGAAACAGGAGCAGGTACTCGAGGTGGAACTCACACCGAAACACCGTGCCGTCTACGACCGGCAGTTGCAGCGCGAGAGGCAGAAAATTCTCGGGCTCGTCGACGACCTCGACAACAACCGCTTCACGATCCTGCGGTCGCTGACCCTGCTGCGGCAGATGAGCCTCGATCCGGCCCTCGTCGACGACGCGCATAACAAGGTCGGCTCCGCAAAGATCGATGCGCTGCTCGAACAGCTCGACGACGTGATCGTCGGCGGGCACCGAGCATTGGTGTTCAGCCAGTTCACCGGGTTCCTCGACCGCGTCCGGGCACGGCTCGACGCCGCCGGAATCGACTACCTGTATCTGGACGGCAAGACCCGCAAACGCGGAAAAGTACTCGAGGAATTCAAGTCCGGAGCGGCACCGGTGTTTCTCATCAGCCTCAAGGCCGGCGGATTCGGCCTGAATCTGGTGGAAGCGGACTACTGTTTCCTGCTCGACCCATGGTGGAATCCCGCGACGGAGGCGCAGGCCGTCGACCGTACCCACCGCATCGGGCAGACCCGCAACGTCATGGTGTACCGGCTGATCGCCCGCGACACCATCGAAGCGAAGGTGCGGGCGCTGCAATTACGCAAGGCGGAGCTGTTCTCGTCGGTCGTCGACGACGGAGAGATGTTCTCGTCGGCATTGACCGCCGACGACATCCGCGCCCTGCTGGCGTAGCTACGGTGCGTGGTCCTGGTGATGCCTGCTACCACACCACGCACCGACGCCTCAGCGCAGGTTCACACCAAGCAGCGCGTCGACCGCGTCGGCGAACAGACCCGGCGCCGATGCGTCGTCTCCCCCGCGCTCGACGGCGAAGGTCGCCCACCCGTCGAGGGCATCGAGGGCCTTCGGGGTGTCGAGGTCGTCGGCGAGGTGCTGGCGCAGGCGCGCGACCGTGTCCTCGGCGGAGGCGGCCGACGGCAGCGCCGCCGCCTGCTTCCACAACGCCAGTCGCGCCGCGGCGGCGGCGAGGACCTCGGCCGTCCACGGCCGGTCGACGCGGTAGTGGCCCGACAGCAGGCCGAGGCGGATCGCGGCCGGGTCGACACCTTCCCCGCGCAGCTTGGAGACGAACACCAGATTGCCGCGCGACTTCGACATCTTCTCGCCGTCGAGGCCGATCATGCCGGTGTGCACGTAGTGCCGAGCGAAACGCCGGTCGCCGGTGACGGCTTCGGCGTGCGCGGCGGAATACTCGTGGTGCGGGAAGATCAGGTCGCTGCCGCCGCCCTGCACGTCGAAGCCGGAGCCGATGCGGTTGAGGGCGATGGCCGCGCACTCGATATGCCAGCCGGGGCGTCCGGCACCGAAGGGCGACGGCCAGGCCGGTTCGCCGGGACGCTCCGCGCGCCACAGCAGGGCGTCGAGCGGGTCGCGCTTGCCGGGGCGCTCCGGGTCGCCGCCGCGCTCGGCGAAGAACCGCATCATCGTGTCGTGGTCGTAGCCGGACTCGTAACCGAACTGCTCGGTGGCGTCGGTCCGGAAGTAGACATCCGGGTACTCGGCGTCGTCGACGATGTAGGCGGCACCGGAGGCGACGAGCTTCTCGACGAGTTCGACGACCTCGTTCACCGATTCGACGGCACCGATGTAGTCGCGCGGCGGCAGCACGCGCAGCGCCTCCATGTCCTCGCGGAACAGGGCCGTCTCGCGCATACCGAGGACGACCCAGTCCTCACCGTCGCGCTCGGCGCGTTCGAACAGCGGGTCGTCGACGTCGGTGACGTTCTGCACGTAGTGGACGTCGTGGCCGGCGTCGCGCCAGATGCGGTTGACCAGATCGAAGGTCAGGTAGGTGGCGGCGTGGCCGAGGTGCGTGGCGTCGTAGGGGGTGATGCCGCACACGTACATCGTCGCGGTGTCGCCCGAGGTGACCGGACGCACCGCTCGGTCCGCGGTGTCGAACAACCGCAACGGAGGCCCCTGACCGGGGACGGACGGGATCGCGACGTCGGACCAAGATTGCATGACTACGAGCCTAATGGAGTCGCGGGAGTGCTCCGCGCGGGCACCCGGGCGTGCGGTAGGCGAACGGCTGGGACGTCAGAAGGCGGGCCAGGGAATGCGCCGGTCGCCGCGCGGATGCGGCATCACGGGGTGTTCGAGCAAGCGGGTGATCCTGCGCTGCAGGGCACGCACCTCGATGGCGGTGATGTGCTCGCACAGTTCCTCGGCGAAGCCGCCGTCGAACCGGCGCAGCAGCTTGTCGAGGTCGGCGAGGAGGACCGGGTCGACCGGGTCGCCGCTCCACCCCCACAGCACGGTGCGCAGCTTGTCGTCCTGGTGCAGGCAGATGCCGTGATCGACGCCGTAGACGTGTCCGTCGAGACCTTCGAGGACGTGGCCGCCCTTGCGGTCGGCGTTGTTGAGGACGACGTCGAGCACCGCCATGCGTTGCAGGCGCGGATCGTCGGCGTGGACGAGCACCACCTCGGCGCCGTCCAGATCGCGGGCACGCAGGATCGGCAGCCACCCCTGCGCGACCGCACCGGCCGGGCACAGGTCCACCAGATCCAGGCGTTCCGTTCCGCCCTGCGCGGAGTCGACCGTGTCGATCCAGCGCTGCACCATGCCGGGACCGTACGGGCCGTCGCGCAGCACGGTGAGCGGGATGACGTCCCAGCCGAGCGCCTCGGAGATCAGGTACGAGGCGACCTCGCGTCCGGCGAGGGTGCCGTCGGGGAAGTCCCACAACGGCCGCTCCCCGCGGACGGGTTTGTAGACGCACCGCACCTCGGTGTCGCCGAGCTGCGCGTCGCACACGAGGGTCGCGTTGCTTGCGTGTGCGATCTGCCCGACGACGTCGAGGTCGCCGTCGGTCAGCACACTCCGCACGTCCGGCGCCGTCACGCGGTCAGCTTTCTTCCTCGCCGAACCACGCGGCCGGATCGAATCCGGGGGTACGCAGGTAACCGTTGGTGCGGACGCAGATGTGTCCGTCGGCGCCGATCGGTTCGCCGCACAGCGGGCAGGGCGCGCGCCCGGCCGAGACGACGAGTTCGGAGCGGGCCGCGAATTCGCGGGCCTGCACCGGGGTGAGGAATACCCGCACCGCGTCGGGACCTTCCTCGGTGTCGTCGAGCACCACGGACTCGTCGAGTTCGGTGTCGGTGACCGCGAGCAACTCCACCACCACCGATCCGGCGTCGGCGTCCCAGCCCAGACCCATGGTGCCGACCCGGAACTCGGCCTCGATCGGTGTCACCAACGGGCTGACGTCGACCTCGGGGTCGTCGGGGATCACGGTGCCGAAGCGGCGCTGTACCTCTTCGAGCAACAGCCCCATCCGGTCGGCCAGGATCTGCACCTGCTGCTTCTCCAGAAGCACGCTCACTACACGGGACTCGTGCACGGCCTGCAGGTAGAACACCCGGTCGCCCGGTTCACCGACAGTGCCGGCGATGAACCGATCAGGTGTTCGAAACACGTGTATCGCGCGGGCCATCACACCTCCTCGAGTCCCCACACTCTGCCATGACGGACACTGCCATTATCCGCGTGCCGTCTCCTGTCGGTGCCCCTGCGGTGGGTCGCCGGGTTCCTCGACCGCGCCGGGCACTTCGCCGCCGGGCACGGACTTGGGTTCGGACGGCCCGGCAAGCCCGGACAGGTCCGAACCGGTGTCGTTCACGCGCAGCACGAACGGCCGGGTGTCGGTGTAGCGGACGACGCTGAGCGACGCCGGCTCGGCGACGATCCGCTGGAAGCTGTCGAGATGCGTCGCGAGCGCGTCGGCGAGGATCGACTTGATGACGTCGCCGTGGCTGCACGCGATCCACACGACGTCCTTGCCGTGCGCCTCGCGCAGACGCCGGTCGTGTTCGCGGATCGCAGCGACCGCGCGGGACTGCACCTGCGCGAGCCCTTCACCGTCCGGGAAGACCGCTGCGGAGGCGTGCTGCTGCACGACCGCCCACTGCGGTTCCTTGACCAGTTCCTTCAGTTCGCGTCCGGTCCACTGCCCGTAGTCGACCTCAGCGAGTCGCTCATCGACGACCGGTTCGAGTCCACGATCGGTCGCCAACGGCTGCACTGTCTGCCGGCACCGCAGCAGCGGCGACCGCACGATCTCGGTGATCTCGAGCCCGGCCAACCGGGTGACGAGATTCTTCGCCTGGACGTGGCCGACCTCGTCGAGTTCGACACCGAGGGAACGACCGGCCAACACGTGCGAGGTGTTCGCCGTCGACCGTCCGTGCCGCAGCAGGATGACCGTCATGCGCCCAGCCTAGAGGTACCGCCTGTCGGCAGCCTCTCAGGTGGCGGAGACCACGCCGGTGGCGAGCAGTCCGAGCACGATCACGCCGAGGATCACGCGGTAGCCGACGAACCAGTACATCGAGTGGTTGACGACGAAGCGCAGCAACCAGGCGATCGCAGCGTAGCCGACCGCGAAGGCGATCACCGTCGCGACGAGCAACTGCGCCCCCGAGGCATTGAGCCCCTCCCCGGCCGGTTCGAAGGCGTCCGGCAGGCTGAACAGACCGGAGGCGACGACGGCGGGGATGGCGAGCAGGAACGAGTATCGGGCGGCAGCCTCGCGGGTGAGCCCGAGGAACAGACCGGCGGAGATGGTGCCGCCGGAGCGGGACACGCCGGGGATCAGGGCCAGCGCCTGCGCCGAACCCATGATCAGCCCGTCCTTGAGGGTGAGCTGACTCACGTCGCGCCGCTGTTTGCCGAAGTACTCGGCAGCTGCGATGACGATCGAAAACACGATGAGCATGGTGGCGACGAGCCACAGATTGCGGGCGACGGTGCGGATGTCGTCCTTGAACAGCACGCCGAGGATGCCGATCGGGATGGTGCCGAGGATGACGTACCAGCCCATCTTGTAATCGTGGTCGGAGCGGTGCTCCTTGTGGAACAGGCCGCGGAACCAGGCCCGCAGGATCCGCCAGATGTCCCCGGCGAAGAACACCAGAACGGCGGCCTCGGTGCCCAACTGGGTGACTGCCGTGAAGGACGCGCCGGCGTCCTCTCCGAAGAAGATCTCCGAGACGATCCGCAGGTGGCCGGACGAGGAGATCGGCAGGAACTCCGTGAGGCCCTGCACGATGCCGAGGACGATCGTCTGCAGCCAGGTCATCGATTCGCCGATCATGCGGCGACCCCCGGCACGAAGGCTGCGGTGGGGACGGATCGGTGGTCGCGGATGCAGGGAGCAGTTCTCACTCGGCGAAGGGTACGTGGAACCCGACCGGTCGGCGCGCCGGACGCTGCCGCGCGCCTGTTGCGCATTAGGGTGCAGTACCAGGGTCGTGGCCGAGCGCGGCGACGTCCCGTCGTGTCGGGAGGAAACGCGGACGGTTATGGAATACAGGACAGTCGGTGCGAGCGGCCTGCGGGTTTCACGGCTCGGCCTGGGCACCTTGACGTGGGGTCGTGGAACGGACGGCGACGAGGCCGCAGCCCAGTTGTCGGCCTTCGTCGATGTGGGCGGCACGCTCGTCGACACCTCCCCCGCCTACGGGGACGGGGTCGCGCAACGGATCCTCGCCGAACTGCTCGACGACGTGGTGCCCCGCGACCAGCTGGTGCTGTCGGGCAGCTCCGGCATCGACACCACCACACTCGGTTCCGGCCGCGTGGACTGCTCCCGCTCGGGCCTGCTCAACCAGCTCGACGCGACCCTGCGTGAACTCGGCACCGACCACCTCGACGTGTGGCAGGTTGCGACGTGGGATCCGCACACCCCCGTCGACGAGGTGATGGACGCCCTCGAATTCGCCGTCACCAGCGGGCGCGTGCGATACGTCGGGGTGCGCGGCTATCTCGGCTGGCAGCTCGCGACCGCCGCGGCCGCGGCCCGGCGTCCGGCTCCGCTGATCAGCACGCAGGTCGAGTACTCCCTGCTCGCCCGCGGCGTCGAGGACGAGTTGATCCCCGCCGCGGCCCACCACGGCGTGGGTGTGTTCGCGGCCGTGCCGCTCGCCGGCGGTGTGCTCACCGGTAAGTACCGGTCGGGGGTGCCGGCGGATTCGCGCGGCGCCGACGACGTGCACACCGAGGAAGTGCGCCGTTATCTCACCGAATCCGCGGTACGCGTGGTCGACGCGGTCGCCACGGCCGCCGACGGGCTGGGCACCTCCCCGCTGGCCGTCGCGCTGGCGTGGGTGCGCGACCGGCCGCACGTGGCCTCGACGCTCGTGGGTGCCCGGGATCTCGCGCAACTGACCGGAGTGCTGGTCGCGGAGGAGTTGGCGTTGCCGCCGGCGATCGCCGCGGCGCTCGACGACGTGAGCGCGTGATCTCCGCGACACCGCCCGCACCCTGCCCTTATCCGGAAGGTTAGGCTAGCCTGCCGAGTACATTCGGTACAGGCAATGTGAGGGGAGGTCGGTCGATGGCCACGACCGAAGTCGTCGGATTCGCCGAACGGATCCGGCTCGAGACCCAGCAGGCGCACAGTGACACCGAGAACTCGGTGTTCGTCTCGGAACTGCTCGGCGGCAAGCTGTCGACCGAGGCCCACGCCGCGCTCATCGCGCAGACCTGGTTCGTCTACGACAGCCTCGAGCGGATCGGCCGCAGCTACGCCGACGACCCGATCGCCGGTCCCTTCCTCAGCGACGAACTGCTCCGCACCGCCGCGCTCGAAGCCGACCTCGACTTCCTCGTCGGCTCCGACTGGCGCGACCGCATCACGCCGCTGCCCGCAACGGTCGCCTACGTCGACCGGCTCGTGCAGGTCGCGGCGGTGTCCCCGGAAGCCTTCCTCGCGCATCACTATCTGCGCTATCTCGGCGACCTGTCCGGCGGCCAGATCATCCGCCGCATGCTCGAACGCGCCTACGGCTACGAGCGCGACGGGTTGCGCTTCTACATCTTCGACGGGATCCCGAAGACCAAGCCGTTCAAGGACGCCTACCGCGCGAAGCTCGACGCCGCACCGCTCGACGGCGACCAGCAACAGACCGTCATGGACGAGGCGAACCTCGTGTACGGGCACAACGGTGCCCTGTTCGCCGACCTCGCGCGCGATATCGACCGGTATCGGGTGCGTGCATGACCGATGTTCCGTTCCCTCCTCCGCCTCCCGGTCGCGCTGATCGCAGTGCTGGGTGTCCTCCTCGTCGCCGCATGCAGCGCCCCCACCACCGACGGCACGACCGTCACCGACGTCGCGACCGGTCCGCGCACCGCCGTGGTCGATGCCGAACCCGAGCCGATCACCTCCGACCCGGCACCCGCGCTGCCGGCCACGGTGCGCGGCGTGGACGGCGTCGAGACCACGATCACCGACATCTCCCGGATCGTGGTGGCCGACCGCTCCGGCACCCTGGCGCAGACCGTGTACGCCCTCGGACTCGGCGACAAGCTCGTCGGCCGCTCCACCGCGTCCTTCCCCGCGATCCAGGACGTCCCCAACGTCACCCCCGGCGGGCACGGTCTCAACGCCGAGGCGATCCTCGCGTTGAACCCGACCGTCGTGCTCACAGACACCTCCATCGGTCCGCTCGCGGTGCAGGAACAGATCCGCGCGACCGGCGTGCCGGTGGTGTTCGTCGACCCGGAACGCTCCCTCGACACCGTCGCCGACGACATCGACGCGGTCGCGGCCGCGCTCGGTGTGCCCGAGGCCGGCGCCGCGCTCGCGCAGCGGACGCTCGACGAGATCGCCGCGGCGAAAGACTCGATTCCCGCCGACCATCCCGAACCGACCGTCGCATTCCTCTATCTGCGCGGTTCGGCGATCAAGATGCTCGGCGGCCCCGGATCGGGGGCCGATGCGCTCGTCGCGGCCGCCGGTGGTCGCGACGCCGGCATCCTCGCCGGCCTGGACTCGCAGTTCGTGCCCATCACCAGTGAGGCGATGATCGCCTCGGCGCCCGACATCATCCTGGTGATGACGCACAGCCTCGACTCGGTGGGCGGGCCGGAGGGGCTCTCACAACTCCCGGGGGTCGCGCAGACCCCGGCCGGGAAGACGGGCACCATCGTGGACATGGACGATTCGACCCTCCTCAGCTTCGGTCCGCAGACCGGCAAGGTCCTGGCCGCTCTGGTGGAGGCGTTCTACCCGTCGGACCGGTCGTGATCACCGGATGTCCGTGAGCGGAGAAGTCACCGAGGCCACCGGCCTTCCCGAGCGGGCACTGCGGAAGGCCGGACGGGGACGCACCACCGTCGTCCTCGTCGGTCTCGTCGTTGCCCTGCTCGCCCTGGCCGTCGCGTCGGCGTGCCTCGGACAGGTGCCCACGAGCCCGGCCGAGGTGGTCGGCAGTCTGCTGCACCGCATCGGGTTGGACCTCGGCCCGGTGCCCGCGCATCCCGCCGGGGAAGTGACCTTGTGGGAGGTGCGCTTCCCGCGCGTGGTGCTCGCGATGCTCGTCGGTGCCGCCCTCGGTTGTTCCGGGGCGCTGTTGCAGGGCATCTTCGCCAATCCCCTCGCCGAACCCGGCGTGATCGGTGTGTCCTCCGGCGCCGCCGTCGGCGCGTCGGCGGTGATCGTGCTCGGCGGCGCATTCACCACCGGCTGGGCGCTGGCCGGCGCCGCACTCGTCTCCGGTCTGATCACCACCGTGCTGGTCTACGCGCTGTCCCGATCGAACGGACGCACGGAAGTCGTCACGGTGATCCTCACCGGCGTCGCCGTCAACGCCGTCGCCGGCGGGCTCATCGCGTTCTTCACCTTCGTCGCCAGTCCCGCCGCCCGCGACCAGATCGTGTTCTGGCAGCTCGGCAGTCTCGGCGGAGCCACCTGGGAGATCGTCGCGGTGGTCGCGCCGCTGACCCTGGCCGGTGTGCTCGTTGCGGTCCTGCTCGCCCCGAAACTCGACCTGCTGGCGCTCGGCGAGAGCGTCGCCCGGCATCTGGGTGTGGACGTCGAACGCGTGCGGCAATTGTCGATCCTGGCGGTCGCCGTGCTGGTCAGCGGCGCCACCGCCTTCACCGGCATCATCATGTTCGTCGGCCTGGTCGTGCCGCACCTGATGCGCCTGGCGCTCGGCCCCGCCCACCGGGTGCTTGTCGTGGCGAGTGTGCTCGCCGGCTCGGTCGTCCTGCTCGCCGCCGACCTGGGGGCGCGCACGCTGGTCGAGAACGCCGACCTGCCGCTCGGCATGATCACCGCCCTCATCGGTGGCCCGGTCTTCTTCCTGATGTTGCGCCGCACCCGCGCGAAGCAGGGTGGATGGGCATGAGACTGCTCCCCCGCTCCCTCGGATCCGTGGCGACCACCATCCCGGCCCGCTCGGCGCCCGGCACCGCGACGATGCGCGCGGCGGGTGTGCGGCTGCGGCGCGGAGAGCGGGAGATCCTGCACGGCGTCGACTTCGAGGTGCGCACCGGTGAGGTCGTCGCGCTCGTCGGCCCCAACGGCGCCGGCAAGTCCACTCTGCTCGCGGCGTTGTCCGGCGACCATCCGCTCAGCGGTGGCACCGTCGAGATCGAGGGCCGTCCCCTCGATCGGTGGTCGTCGATCGCGCTGGCGCGCCGCCGCGCCGTGCTTCCGCAGCAGCACACGGTCGGTTTCCCGTTCACCGCCCGGCAGGTCGTGCGGATGGGACGGGCCGCGTGGGCGCGCACCCCTAGACAGGACGACGACGACCGCATCGTCGCCGAGGCGTTCGGGACCTGCGACGTCGCCCATCTCGCCGACCGGCCGTTCCCCGCGCTGTCCGGCGGCGAACGGGCCCGGGTGGCGCTCGCGCGGGTGCTGGCCCAGGACACCGAGACACTGCTGCTCGACGAACCCACCGCGGCGCTGGACCTCGGCCACCAGGAGGCGGTCATGCAGGTCGTGCGGGCCCGCGCCGACGACGGGCACGCCGTGGTCGTCGTGCTGCACGATCTCGGGCTGGCCGCCGCCTACGCCGACCGCGTCTGCGTGCTCGAACAGGGCCGCATCGTCGCCGACGGCGCACCCGGCGACGTCCTCACCGAAGAGTTACTCGGCCGCGTCTACCAGTACCCGGTGGCGATCGGCCGCCACCCCGAGACCGGCACCCCGCTCGTGTTGCCGCGACGTCCGAACCGCGACAGGTCCGCCTCGGCGCAGACCTGAGCAGCAGGTCACATCCGACCCGGCGGACGACCCACTGATTTCTTTCCCGCGACCGGCATCAGGAACACTGAAGGTCGGCGCGCCGGGCGCCGGGACGCGTCCGGCAGGTGCGAATCGAATCCGAGGACGAGGAGCAACGATGGGCAGAGCGGGGATCCGAGCGGTCACGATGGTGGGCGCGATCGCGATGGTCGTGCTGGCCGGCTGCTCGTCGGAGAGCACCCCGGACGTGCTGCAGACCATCGAACCCGCCACTCCCGCGGCCGCCCCCGAGGTCGGCCCGTCCCCTGCCGGCGACGTCCGTCCGCTCGACCTGCAGGTCGATGCGCTGGTCGTCGAACCGTCCACGGGTACCTTCGCCGCGCTCGTCGACGACGGAGCACGGGTCGCGTTGTTCGACGACACGGCGTTCGACGGTCCCGGGACGGAACCGCGCCTGGTGGGCCTGCCGTCGTCCGCCGCCACCGTCGTGACCGGCCCCGAGGGCAGTGTGCTCGCGCCCGTGTCCGGGGCCGTGCTGCGCATCGACGTCGCCGACGGCACCATCACCGAGGTCCCGGTCGACGGCAATGCCACGTCGGCGGCCGTGCTGTCCGACGGCCGCTGGGCCGTGGGCACCGACAACGGCCGCGTGCTCGTCGTCGACCCCGAATCCGGCGAGGTGGCCACCACCGTCGGTGGCCTCGCCTCCGTCGACGCCCTCGCCGTCACCGGTGACGCCGTCGCGGCGCTCGACCGCCGGCAGACCTCCCTCACCGAACTCGACCTCGCCGACGCCCATCTCGGGCCCGCGCTGCGTGCCGGCGAAGGTGCGACGCAGCTGACCACCGACCCCTTCGGACGCGTCGTGATCACCGACACCACCGGCGACGAACTGCTCGTCTACACCCTCGACGCGATCGTCCTGCGGCAGCGTTATCCCGTCGGGCCCGCCCCGTACGCTGTGACCTACGACGAGACGCGGGACCTGATCTGGGTGACTCTGACCGGCAGCAACGAGGTCGTGGGCTACGATCTTTCGACCGGGATCCCGCGAGAACGCCACCGCTTCGCAACGGTGCGGCAACCGAATTCGATCGCCGTCGATCCGGCCGATGCGGCACTGGTGATCGCGTCGGCAACCGGTGACGGACTGCAACGGATCCCGATCGAAGGACAGTGATGGCGAACGAGCGACTCGGCCGGTTGACCCGGATGCCTGTCGGTTGGGACACCAGTAACGACGAATACGAATACGTGCCGCTCAAGCTGCCCCGGGACGTGTCCCGGGTGAGCGCGTCGATGCGTCTGGCGATCTCCGCCGAATTCCACGGCTGGGAACTCACCCGGGTGCGTCTGTATCCGGACGGGAGCCGGCGGGTGCTGCTGCGCCGCCGCAAGACCGCCCATCACGTCCCCGAACCCACCGTTGGTTGATAACAGATCCCGGACCGTCGTGGACCGGGCTTGCAGGGAGTAGTTCGTGTACCGCTATCTTCTTCGGCTCATGTTCCTGTTGCCGCCGGAACGAGCCCACCACCTCGCCTTCCTCGCGATGCGCTGGTCGACTCACTTCGGGCCGCTGCGCGCCCTGGTGGCGAAGGTGCTCGTCACCGACGACCCCATCCTCCGCAACACCGTCTTCGGCGTGCAGTTCCCCACGCCGGTGGGCCTGGCGGCCGGTTTCGACAAGGACGCGACCGGTGTCGACGTGTGGGGTCCGCTCGGATTCGGGTTCGCCGAGATCGGCACCGTCACCGCCCAGGCACAGCCGGGCAATCCGCAGCCGCGACTGTTCCGCCTCCCCGAGGACCGGGCGATCGTGAACCGGATGGGCTTCAACAACCACGGTGCCGGGGAGGCCGCCAATCGGCTCCGGCAACGCCGCCGCACCGTCCCCATCGGCGCGAACATCGGCAAGACGAAGGTCGTGCCGGCCGAGCAGGCCGCCGAGGACTACACCGAGAGCGCACGACTCCTCGGCCCACTCGCTGATTTCGTGGTCGTCAACGTCTCCTCCCCCAACACCCCCGGCCTGCGGGATCTGCAGGCCGTCGAGTCGCTGCGCCCGATCCTGGCCGCGGTGCTGGACACCGTGACGGTGCCGGTGCTCGTGAAGATCGCCCCCGACCTGTCCGACGAGGACGTCGACGCGGTGGCCGACCTGGCACTCGAACTCGGGCTCGCCGGCATCGTCGCCACCAACACCACCATCCGCCGCGACGGGTTGAACACCCCGCAGAGCCGCATCGAGGAGATCGGCGCGGGCGGCCTGTCGGGCGCCCCGGTCGCCGAGCGCTCCCTCGAGGTGCTGCGCCGACTGCGCGTGCGGGTCGGCGATCGACTCACCCTGATCTCGGTGGGCGGCATCGAAACCCCGGAGCAGGCGTTCGAGCGCATCCTCGCCGGCGCGTCGCTGGTCCAGGGCTACACCGGCTTCATCTACGGCGGTCCGTTCTGGGCGCGGCGCATCAACCGCGGCATCGCCCGCAAGCTGCGCGCGCACGGCTACCGCTCCATCGCCGACGCGGTGGGCGCCACCGCACGGGTCTGACCTGCAACGGACGGGGCCCGGGTCGCATTCGACCCGGGCCCCGTCCGTCACGACCTGTCAGCGCACCTCGTAGGTGCCGGTCAGCAGACCGCGGGCGATGGCGTGCCCGAAGACGTTGAAGCCGAGGAAGGCCGGGCTCGACTCGGGCGTGACACCCTCGAGCGCCTCGACGTCGAGTGCGTGCACCGCGACGATGTAGCGATGGTGGCCGTGGCCGGCCGGCGGAGCGGCACCGATGAACCCGTGGGCTCCGCCGTCGTGGCGCAGCGTGACGGCCTGCTCCGGAAGAGCATTCGAGTCGGCGCTACCCGCACCCGTCGGCAGTTCCGTGACCGAGGCCGGGATGTTCGCGACGGCCCAGTGCCAGAAACCCGACGCCGTGGGGGCGTCCGGATCGAACACCGTGACGACGAAGCTCTTCGTCTCGGCGGGGAAACCCGACCAGGACAGCTGCGGGGAGACGTCGCCGCCCCCGGGGATTCCGAACGCACCGCTGGCCTGCGGGAGTTTCCA
Source organism: Rhodococcus sp. 852002-51564_SCH6189132-a (assembly GCF_001665495.1). Lineage (NCBI taxonomy): Bacteria > Bacillati > Actinomycetota > Actinomycetes > Mycobacteriales > Nocardiaceae > Rhodococcus > Rhodococcus sp. 852002-51564_SCH6189132-a. Next base: position 19,698 of record NZ_LZMJ01000029.1, on the reverse strand, counting down.
TTCCTCGCCCTCGGCGAAGTCCGCGCTGGTCACCTCGAGGATGGGCAGCTCGGGCAGGAACTTGTACGGGTCGTAATCGAAAGCCATTCCGGTCCTTTCGTGACGGTTTCATGTGTTCTAGGCGTGCATGAGGAAGTGTTCCATGACCCGGGTGCCGAAGCGCAGTGCCTCGACGGGGACACGCTCGTCGACACCGTGGAACAGCGCGGCGAAGTCCAGATCGGGCGGCAACTGCAGCGGCGCGAAACCGAAGCAGCGGATGCCGAGCTTGGCGAACGCCTTGGCGTCGGTGCCGGCCGAGAGCATGTACGGCACCGTCCGGCCGATCGGGTCGTGCGCGAGGATCGCGGCGTTCATCGCGTCGACGAGCTCGCCGTCGAAGGTGGTCTCGTACGGCTCGAGGCCGGTGATCCACTCTCTGGTGACGTTGGGCCCGATCAACTCGTCGACGGTGCGTTCGAATTCGGCGAGCCGGCCCGGCAGGATGCGGCAGTCGACGACGGCGTGCGCGGTGCGCGGGATGACATTGGCCTTGTATCCGGCGTCGAGCATCGTGGGGTTCGCGGTGTCGCGCAGGGTCGCGCCCACGATGCGGGCGATCGAACCGAGCTTGGCGAGTGCACCTTCGAGATCGGGCGAGGCCGGATCGAAGTCCAGGCCGGTCTCCTCGCTCACGACGGAGAGGAACTCGGCGACGGAATCGTTGACGACCAGCGGGAAGGTGTGGGAGCCGAGCCGCGCCACCGCGCGGGAGAGGACGGTGACGGCGTTGTCCTCGTGCAGAAACGAGCCGTGCCCGGCGACACCCGTGGCGGTCAGGCGCATCCAGCGCATGCCCTTCTCGGCCGTCTCGACCATGTACAGGCGACGTTCGGTGCCGTCGGGACGCGGCACGGTCAGGGAGAACCCGCCGACCTCCCCCACGGCCTCGGTCACGCCCTCGAACAGCTCGGGTCGGTGCTCGACCAGCCACTGCGAACCGAACTTGCCTCCGGCCTCCTCGTCGGCGACGAACGCGAACACCAGATCGCGCGGGGGCACGATGTTCTCGACCTTGAAGTAGCGGGCGACGGCGATCATCATGCCGACCATGTCCTTCATGTCGACCGCGCCGCGTCCCCACACGTAACCGTTCTCGACGGCCCCGGAGAACGGATGCACGCTCCAGTCCGCGGCCTCGGCCGGCACAACGTCGAGGTGGCCGTGGAGCATGAGGGCACCGCGGCTCGGGTCGGAGCCGGGCAGCCGCGCGAAGACGTTGCCGCGGCCCGGCGCTCCGGATTCGACGTAGGTCGTCTCGTAGCCGACCTCCTCGAGCACGGAGGCGACCCACTCGGCGCATTCGCGTTCGCCGCGGGTAGTGGTGGGTTCGCCGGTGTTCGAGGTGTCGAACCGGATGAGGCGGGAGACGAGGTCGACGACCTCCTCCTCCGCCCGGGACGGCTGGTGGGCGCTCGTGTCAATGGCCATGGCCGTATGTCTACCACCGCCCGTCCGCCATCTCGACAGTTCGGATCACCGCAGGTGGAGGTGGCGATTTGGGACCGTGGGCGTGGTGGGTTACTCTTTCACAGCGCCCACGACGAGTGGGCGCGAGCACCAGGTCCGAGTGGCGGAATGGCAGACGCGCTAGCTTGAGGTGCTAGTGTCCTATTAACGGACGTGGGGGTTCAAGTCCCCCCTCGGACACTCCGAAACCCGAAGGCCCCGAACCGATATCGGTTCGGGGCCTTCGGTCCGTCCGGGGTCCGCTCAGTCCCGGCGGCCCTTGCGGAAGTACCGGATCGGGCCGAAGAAGTTCACCGCGATGGTCAGCGCCCAGCGCAGCTTGCTGCCGTTGATCTTGTCGGCCGGTCGCCTCGCCAGATCGGCCCAGGCCGCGACGGCGAGCGACAACTGCACCACCGCGAGCAGGACCACCAGCACCTGCTGGGGGCGGCTCAGTTCGGCGAACTTCTTCTTGGACAAGGGGGAGCTCGGGCTCATCGTTCCTCCGGTACCTGCACGGGAATTCGGACACGATCATCCTGCCCGATACGATCGGGCGTACAGCAGCACACGGAAAAAGGCAGATGAACCCCCACAGCGACACCACCGCCGAACCCGCCACCGACGGCTTCACCCGCATCGACCCCGACGATCTGGCCACCTGTCTGCGGGTGCTCGACCAGGCAGCGGGTCTCGACGCCGAACATCCCGACGCGATCGCCGTGCAGCGGGCCGTGGGGCACATGTTCAAGAAGTTCAAGCGGCTGCGCCGCAACGAGGCCCGCAAGCAGCGCGTCGACGCCGACCGTCAGGTGCTGTCCGCGACCGCCACCGCCTCCCCCACCCGCATCGACGACGAGACCGCCGGACTCCCGCTGGCGTCGTCGACTCGCGGTGCAAGCGCGGGAACGCTGCTGCGTCCGCGGCACTGCTACATCTGCAAGGACAAGTACACCCGCGTCGACGCCTTCTATCACCAGTTGTGCCCGACGTGCGCCGAGGAGAACCACGCAAAACGCGACGCGCGCACCGATCTGCGGGGCCGTCGCGCCCTGCTCACCGGCGGTCGCGCCAAGATCGGCATGTACATCGCATTGCGGTTGCTGCGCGACGGCGCGCACACCACCGTCACCACGCGGTTCCCCAACGACGCGATCCGCCGCTTCACCGCGATGGAGGACAGCGGCGACTGGCTGCACCGGCTGCGCATCGTCGGCATCGACCTGCGTGATCCCGCCCAGGTGGTCGCCCTCGCCGACGATGTGGCCGCGCAGGGTCCGCTGGACATCCTCATCAACAACGCCGCGCAGACGGTGCGCCGCTCCCCCGGTGCCTACTCGGCGCTGGCCGAGGCGGAGGCCGATCCGCTGCCCGCCGGTCCGCGCCCCGAGGTCCTGACCTTCGGCAAGCCCTCGGACGCCCATCCGGCTGCTCTGGCCGGGTCGCTGCCGGCCGAGTTGTCGGCGCACTCGTTGACCTCGCTGGCACTGGTGGCCGGATCGGCGACACCCGAGCGGGTCGCGGCCGGCGTCGCCGTCGACGCCGGTGGCCTGCTGCCGGATCTCGTGCACACCAACAGCTGGGTCCAGACCGTCGGCGAGGTCGAGCCGCTGGAACTGCTCGAGGTGCAGCTGTGCAACTCGGTGGCGCCGTTCATCCTCGTCAACCGTCTGCGTCCGGCGCTCGCCGCGTCCCCGGCCCGCCGCAAGTACGTCGTGAACGTCTCCGCGATGGAAGGGCAGTTCGGGGGTCGCCGCTACAAGGGCGCCGGGCATCCGCACACCAACATGGCCAAGGCCGCGCTGAACATGCTCACCCGCACCAGCGCCGAGGAGATGCTCACCGACGGCATCCTCATGACCGCCGTCGACACCGGGTGGATCACCGACGAACGGCCGCACCACACCAAGATGCGGCTGGCCGAGGAGGGATTCCACGCCCCGCTCGATCTCGTCGACGGTGCCGCCCGTGTCTACGACCCGATCGTCCAGGGCGAGGCCGGCACGGACCTGTACGGATGCTTCCTCAAGGACTTCCGCCCGGCACCCTGGTGATCCGGACCCGGTGATTTGGGGAGACCGGTTCCACACCGTGGATCGTGGCCCACTCTCCGGGCCGCGGCGATAATGGATAACGTCCCCGCAGGCTCGCACGAGGAGAGTCATGACTGTCGCTGTCGTTCACGCCGATACCCCCGAAGGCCGGATCGCTCTGCAGGCCGCGGTGCGGGAGGCCGCCGACCGGCAGCAGTCGCTGGTGGTGCTCCACCCGCTCGACGAACCCGACGAGGTGGAAGGCGTGCGGGCACAGGTGAGCGAGGTGGCCGGTACCGACGGCTGGGAGTTGCTCGCGGCCGTCCACGACGGCGATCCGGTCGGCACGACCGTCGAACTGCTTGCGCGCAGCGGCGCCGAACGCGTGGTCATCGGCAGCCGCGGGCGCACCGCGACCGGCAAGTTCCTCGTCGAGCGGGCGGTGCAGCGGCTGATCACAGAGTCGTCGGTGCCGGTGCTCGTCATCAAGGCCGGCTGAGGCACCGCCCGCCCTCCGGCAACCGCGTTCGTTCCGAGGCCGTTCGTTCTACCCTGGGCACATGGCGTTCCGGGTGGTCGCCGACCTCACGGCCTTCGTGCATCTGCTCTTCGTGCTCTACGTCGCGTTCGGTGGTTTCCTCGCGTGGCGGTGGCCCCGCACGATCGTCGCGCACGTCGTCGCGGTGGTGTGGGGAGCGGCCTCGGTGGCCGTGGGGTTCGACTGCCCGCTGACCGCGGTGGAGAACTGGGCACGCCGCGAGGCCGGCCAGGAAGGTCTGCCGCCGAGCGGATTCATCGATCACTACCTCACCGGGGTGATCTACCCGGAGTCCGCGCTCGGCGCGGTCCGCGCCCTCGCCGCGCTCGCCGTGCTCATCTCGTGGGTGGTGCTGTGGCGCCGGATCCGTGTGACGAAGGTCGCCCCCGAGCCTTACTCCTGAGTAGGGTGAGGGGCATGACTGTCTCCCGGGATCTCGACATCGTTATCTACGGCGCCACCGGCTTCGTCGGGCGCCTCACCGCCGCCTATCTCGCCGAGAACCTCCCCGACGGCGTCGCCGTCGGACTCGCAGGACGTTCACGCACCAAACTCGAGAAGCTCGCCGCCGACCTCGGAACCGACTGGCGGCTGATCGAGGCGAACGCCGACGATCCCGCCTCGCTGACCGCGCTCGCCGAGTCCACCCGCGTGGTGATCACGACCGTCGGTCCCTACGCCACGTACGGGCTGCCGCTCGTGCAGGCGTGCGCCGAGGCCGGCACCGACTACGTCGACCTCACCGGCGAGGTGCTCTTCCACCGCGAGAGCATCGACCGCTTCGACGACGTGGCCCGGCGCACCGGCGCCCGCATAGTCCACTCGTGCGGTTTCGACTCCGTCCCGTCCGACCTCGGCGTCCATGCGCTCTACCGCGCCGCGGAGGCCGACGGCAACCTGCCGCTCACCGACACGACCTTCGTGCTCGGCTCCTTCCGCGGCGGGGTGAGCGGCGGAACCATCGATTCGCTCCGGCAACAGCTCGACGCGGTCCGCAAGGATGCCGCCGCACGGAAGATCGCCGCGCGCCCGTACTCGCTGTCCCCCGATCGGGCTCGGGAACCCGATCTCGGTCGCCAGAACGACTTCGCGTTCGTCGACGGCAAATCCGTGGCGCCGGAGATTTCGGGGCGGCTCGCACCGTTCGTGATGGCCTCCTACAACACCCGCATCGTGCGACGCAGCAACGCGTTGCGCGACTGGGCCTACGGACGCCGGTTCCGCTACCGGGAGGTGATGAGTGTCGGCTCCTCACCGCTCTCCCCCGTCCTCGCCGGGCTCGTCGGACTCGGCACGGGAGCCCTCGCCGCCGGCCTGTCGTTCCCGCCCACGCGGTTCGTCCTCGACAAGCTCCTGCCCGCGCCCGGTGAGGGACCGTCGGAGGAGACCCGCGAGAACGGTTACTTCACGGTGGATCTGTACGCTTCGACCGAATCGGGAGCCCGCTACACCGCGCGGTTCTCCGCGCAGGGCGACCCAGGTTACAAGGCCACGGCCGTGATGCTCGGCGAGTCCGCCCTCTCGCTCGCCCTCGGCGGCGCGGCCCTGCACGCCGGTGGCGGTGTCCTCACCCCCGCGGTGGCCTTCGGGGACGTGCTGACCGAACGGCTCCGCACGGCCGGTTTCGAGATCTCCGCGCGCCGCCTCGGCTGACCTCGCCTCCGGCGCGCCCGATCGGCGCGCCGGGCCCGCCGAGTGTGGCTCCGTCGCTTCGACGGGCTATGCTCGACCGGACCGGACGATCCGCGCGCGGAACGAGACCTGAGGACGTGACCATGGCTGCGACGAGTACCGAGATGGCTCCGGCCGCTCGTCTCGCGCTCATGCCGTTCTGGCCGACCCGTCGCGGCGCCTGCTTCGATTGTCTGTGTTGCACCCGGGAGTGTTGCTGAGCGCTTCGCCGCTCGTCCAACTTTTCGGGTTCTTCCAGCTTTCGGAGCCAACGCATGTTCAATCTGCTCATCTTCACGCTCGTCGGTGTCGGCGCACAGCTCGTCGACGGCGCACTCGGCATGGCCTTCGGTGTCACCGCGACCACCCTGCTGCTGTTCAGCGGTGTCGGTCCGGCGCACGCGAGCGCCGCCGTGCACCTCGCCGAGGTCGGAACCACCCTCGTCTCCGGTGCCTCGCACTGGCGGTTCCGCAACATCGACTGGAAGGTCGTGCTGCGACTCGGTGTTCCCGGTGCCATCGGCGCCTTCCTCGGCGCGACCGTGCTGTCGGGACTGTCCACCGAGGCCGCCGAACCGGTGACCGCCGGAATCCTGCTGGCCATCGGCGTATACGTCGCGTTGCGCTTCTCGGTACGACCCCCTGCGGTCGCCCACGCCCGCACCTCCCCGCACACCGCGAAATTCCTGTCGCCTCTGGGCTTCTTCGGCGGCTTCATCGACGCGAGCGGCGGTGGCGGCTGGGGACCGATCACCACCAGCACCCTGCTCTCCCGCGGTAAGACGGCACCGCGCACCGTGATCGGTTCGGTGAGCGCGTCGGAGTTCCTCGTCGCGGTCGCGGCGAGCGTCGGCTTCCTGTTCGGGCTCGGCCACGACTCCCTCGGCAATCTCGTGATCGTCGCCGGTCTCGCGCTCGGCGGTGCCCTCGCGGCGCCGGTCGCGGCCTGGCTGGTCAGCCGCGTCCCTGCGACGCTGCTCGGTACCGGCGTCGGCGGTGTCATCGTGCTGACCAACGCGCACAAGCTCGCCAAGACTGTCGACCTCTCCGGCGCGGCGCTGGCGGCGCTCTACCTCGCCATCGTCGCTGTGTGGCTCACGCTGCTGATCGTGTCCTGGAAGCGTTCGCGCCTCACCCCCGCGGAGAAGAGCGGTTCGCTCGAACCGCTGGCGCAGCCGACGCCGGCGGCACTGCTCGAAGGTACCGACGCGACGCCTCTCCCCGGGGCCCGTCCGGAGCCTCGGGAGGTGCCCGGACACAACGAAACTCGCCTGAATTCCACCACGTCACCACGGACTCCCGACGGGGCCTGATAATCGCTGTTATGCCCGCGTGCGGTGGTGCTTCCCGATCCCGCCATCGAAGCGGCCGGCGGATTCGCGCACAGCATGCCGATCGACATGGCCCGGCACCGCCTTCACCGCGGCCGGCGTCGAACTCCCCCAGGCCTGCGTGTCGATCACCGTCGGCGGCCGCGATGCCGCGATGGTCCTCGATCCGGCAGGTGGCGTGGCGGTCGCCAAGCAGCTTCTCGGGCTGTAACGCACGGTGTCGCAGCCCTCGACCGCCCGGGCAGAACCAAGATCACATACAACTCGTACGGACGCTACGATGCGCCGTGGGAATCTGCCCCGATACGCCGTCGCATCCGCGACCCTCGCCGGCGCTCTGCTCCTCGGAGCGTGCTCCTCCGGCGACGACGCCACCTCCGACACCGACACCGTCAGCGAACCGACCGGCCTCGGCAGCGACATCCTCGCCCGCTTCGACTCGTGCGACGATGTCGCGCCCGCCGTCGCCCCCTACATCGAGCGGCACTGAGCCTGCGCTCCTCGAGCGGCGTGGACGAGTACAGCGTCTACTGCGCATGGGAGACCCCGGACAGCGTCACCAACCTCGACGAGATCCGGTCGGTGGAGATCGTCCTGCCACCGGGATCCGGCAACGTCCCGTCGGCGAGCGACCTCGAAACCGGCGGTCTCGAACCACTCCCCGACGCACGACGCGTAGATCGCCACCGGGACGACGAGAATCCCTGCCGCCGAAGCGCACACGGCGACCATGGCGAACACTGCGAAGGTGTAGAGACCGACCACCCATGGGCGGGTCCGCAGCACGCTCGACCGCCGGTGCGGCCGGAACGCGACGATGTAGGTGAGCTGGGCGCACAGGACGAGACCCACCAGCACCAGGAACGCGGCATCACCGTCGACGAGGTCGGGTGCGCTGTCCCCCAGCCATGAGACTCCCAGTGCCACAAGCGCGCCCACGACCAGCCGGTCGCGCGGTGCGGACGTGACGAGAACGAGTCCGAGCGCGAGCAGCGGCATGAGGAACCACTGCGAAACGTCGGTGAACGCCGAATCGGGCGCGAGAGCCCGAAAACGAGATGAGCCGCCGCGACAATCGCGAACGCACCGAGAACGGTGACGGCGATCGTGCGGCGGCTCACGGGATCAGGAGTCCTCGCCGGACGTTCCGGGGTCGTGCACCCCGTCGAAGGCGTCGAGCAGGCGTTGCGCGGCGAGTGCGGCGGTCAGCGAACCGTCGCGCACCCCGGCCTCGACGTCCTTGCGGATCGCCCGCACGCGCGGGGAGGTCTCGAGACGACGCAACAGCTGGTCGTGCACCATCGTCCACGTCCAGTCCACCTGCTGACGGCGCCGGTTCTCGTCGAACATGCCCGCCTCGGTGAGCACTTTCTTGTGCTCGAGCACGGTGTCCCAGAAGGTGTCCAGACCGTTGCCGGTCATGCCGCTCATGGTGATCACCGGCGGCTTCCAGATCGCGTCGTGCGGATGCACCATGCGCATCGCGCCGGCGAGTTCGCGGGCGGCGACCCGCGCGTCGCGTTCGAACTCCCCGTCGGCCTTGTTGACGGCAACGAGGTCGGCGAGTTCGAGCACGCCCTTCTTGATGCCCTGCAGCTGGTCGCCGGTGCGGGCCAAGGTCAGGAAGCAGAAGGTGTCGACCATGTTCGCGACGGTCACCTCGGACTGTCCGACACCGACGGTCTCGACGAGGATCACGTCGAAACCGGCAGCCTCGAGCAGCACCATCGTCTCGCGGGTGGCCTTCGCGACCCCGCCGAGCGTGCCGGCCGAGGGCGACGGGCGGATGTAGGCGTCCCGCTGCACCGCGAGCCGCGCCATCCGTGTCTTGTCGCCGAGGATCGAACCACCCGTGCGGGTCGACGACGGGTCGACGGCCAGCACCGCGACCCGATGCCCCTGCTCGAGCAGATGCATGCCGAGCGCGTCGATGAAGGTCGACTTGCCGACACCGGGCACACCGGTGATACCGACACGAATCGCGTTGCCCGCGTTGGGAAGCAGGCGCAGCAGCAACTGCTGCGCCCGCTCCCGATGGTCGTCGCGGGTCGACTCGACCAACGTGATGGCCCGCGCGAGGCCGGCCCGCTCGTTGGCGAGCACGGCCTCGGCGAGGGCGTCGACGTCGATCTGCCGTCGGCGGGTCTGCGCGGCGCCGACCGAGGAGTCGCTCATGCCGACGTCAGCCTCCGAGGTGGTGGCCGAGCTGCGCGGCGAGCTTGGTCAGCAGACCGGTCGCCGCATCCGCGATCACGGTTCCGGGCGGGAAGATCGCCGCCGCACCCGCCGCGTAGAGCTCGTCGAAGTCGCCCGGCGGGATGACACCACCGACGACGATCATGATGTCCTCGCGGCCCACCTCGGCCAGCGCCTGCTTGAGGGCAGGGACCAGCGTCAGGTGACCCGCGGCCAACGACGACACGCCGACGACGTGCACGTCGTTGTCGGCCGCCTGCTGGGCGACCTCTTCGGGGGTCTGGAACAGCGGTCCCACGTCGACGTCGAATCCGAGGTCGGCGAAGGCCGTGGCGATCACCTTCTGGCCTCGGTCGTGACCGTCCTGGCCCATCTTCGCGACGAGGATGCGGGGGCGACGACCCTCCTCCTCGGCGAACTTCTCGACCAGTTCGGTTGCGGCGGTGATGTTGGTGGCCTTGCCGGCCTCGTCGCGGTACACGCCGCTGATCGTACGGATCTCGGCCTGGTGGCGGCCGTAGACCTTCTCCAGGGCGTCCGAGATCTCACCGACGGTGGCCTTCGCGCGGGCCGCGTCGATGGCCAGCGCGAGCAGATTGTTGTCGAGACCCTGGCTCTGCGCACCGGCGGCGCGGGTGAGCGCGTCGAGGGCGGCGCGGGTGGCCTCCTCGTCCCGGTCGGCGCGCAGTTGCTCGAGCTTGGCCAGCTGCTCGGCCCGCACACGCGAGTTCTCGACCTTGAGGACCTCGATCTCGTGGTCCTCTGTCACCTGGTACTTGTTGACGCCGATGACGGGCTGACGACCGGAGTCGATGCGCGCCTGGGTGCGGGCGGCCGCCTCCTCGATGCGCAGCTTCGGGATGCCCTCCGAGATCGCCTGCGCCATACCGCCGGCGGCCTCGACCTCGGCGATGTGGGCGCGGGCCTTGTCGGCCAGCTCGTGGGTGAGCCACTCGACGTAGTGCGAGCCGCCCCACGGGTCGATGGGCCGCGTGGTGCCCGACTCCTGCTGCAGCAGCAGCTGGGTGTTGCGGGCGATGCGCGCCGAGAAGTCGGTGGGCAGTGCCAGCGCCTCGTCGAGCGCGTTGGTGTGCAGCGACTGGGTGTGGCCCTGGGTCGCGGCCATCGCCTCGACGCACGTGCGGGCGACGTTGTTGAAGACGTCCTGCGCGGTGAGCGACCAGCCGGAGGTCTGCGAGTGGGTGCGCAGCGACTTCGACTTCGGATTCTTCGCCCCGAACTTCTCGACGAGCTCGCTCCACAGCAGGCGACCTGCGCGCAGCTTCGCGACCTCCATGAAGAAGTTCATGCCGATCGCCCAGAAGAACGACAGGCGCGGCGCGAACTTGTCGACGTCCATGCCGGCGTCGAGTCCGGCGCGGATGTACTCCATGCCGTCCGCGAGGGTGTACGCGAGCTCGAGGTCGGCCGTCGCGCCGGCTTCCTGGATGTGGTAGCCGGAGATCGAGATCGAGTTGAAGCGCGGCATCTTCGCCGAGGTGTACGCGAAGATGTCGGAGATGATCCGCATCGACGGCTTCGGCGGGTAGATGTAGGTGTTGCGGACCATGAACTCCTTCAGAATGTCGTTCTGGATGGTTCCGGCCAGCTGCTCGGGCTTGACGCCCTGCTCCTCCGCCGCCACGACGTACAGCGCCAGGATCGGCAGCACCGCGCCGTTCATGGTCATCGACACCGACACCTGCGACAGATCGATGCCGTCGAACAACTGACGCATGTCGAGGATCGAGTCGATCGCGACACCGGCCATACCGACGTCACCCTGTACACGCGGGTGATCGGAGTCGTAGCCGCGGTGCGTGGCCAGGTCGAAGGCCACCGACAGGCCCTTCTGACCGGCGGCGAGGTTGCGCCGGTAGAAGGCGTTGGACTCGGCGGCGGTGGAGAAGCCGGCGTACTGCCGGATGGTCCACGGCTGGTTCACGTACATCGTCGGGTACGGCCCGCGCACGAACGGGGCCAGACCCGGGTAGCTGCCGAGCGGGTAGCCCTCGGCGACGACGGCGTCGCGGTCGGCCTTGGTGTAGACCGGCTTGACGTCGATGCCCTCGGGCGTCGACCACACGACGTCTTCGGTGCTGTAGTTGTTCGCCTCGGCGACGGACTCGACGAGCGCGGCGGCCTGCTCCGCGGTGGGAGCGGTGGGCGCCGGCGCGGCCGGGTCCGTCAACGGGACGTCGGCGAAGCTGCCGATTTCGTGTTCGATGCTCACTTACGCTCCCAGAGTGTTCAGCAGGTCGGTGAGGGCGGCGACGGCGTCGATGCGCGCGGTGAGGAAGCCGTCCGGACGATCGTCCCCCTGCGCGTCCTTCACGGCCTTCTCGGGTCCGGCCAGCAGCACCGTCGTGATCCCCGCCGCACGCAGCGCAGAGGTGGCCGTACCGGCCTGCTCGCCGTAGCGGGTGTCGGTGCCGCACAGCACGGCGACGGACGTTCCGGTGTCGCCCACCAGGGACGACAGGTCGGCGTCGAGATCGAGCGGTCCGGGATTGACCGCTTCGATGCCACCGGCGGCGAGCAGGTTCGTCGCGAAGGTCGCCCGTACGTTGTGTTCGGCGATCGGCCCGAGCGGGGCGAGCAGCACCCGCGGGCGGGCACCGTGCGAGGCCAGGTAGGTGTCCGAGCGGTCGCGCAGCGCCTCGAACGGTGCGGCGTACCGCGCGGCGGACGCGCCGGCCTCGGCGACACCGACCGGCAGCGGCTTCTCGGCCAGGTTCGGGAATTCGTTGACCCCGGTCACCGAGAACGTGCGGTGCGCGATGTCGGACTCGCGGCGGGCACGCGTCTGCGCGACACGCTCGGCGATCAGTCCTGCCTCGAGAGCGGCGCGGTAGCCACCGGCCGCCTCGATCTCCTGGAAGAAGCCCCATGCCTTCTCTGCGATCTGCGCGGTCAGTTCCTCGACGTACCAGGAACCGGCGGCGGGATCGAGAACGCGCCCGAGGTTGGACTCCTCGAGCAGCAGCAGCTGGGTGTTGCGGGCGATCCGGGCGGAGAACGCCTCGGACACCTCGAGCACACCGGCCGGCAGTGCGGAGTCGAACGGCAGGACCGTGACGGCGTCGGCGCCACCGACACCCGCGCCGAACGCAGCGAGGGTCGTGCGCAGCATGTTCACCCACGGATCGCGCTGGGCCATCATCGCCGCGGAGGTCACGGCGTGCTGCGGAGCGTTGCCGGCCTCGGGGGCACCGGCGACCTGGGCGACGCGCGCCCACACCTGACGACCCGCGCGGAACTTGGCGATGGTCTGGAACTGGTCGTCGGTCGCGGCGAGACGGAACTCGAGCTGACCGAGCGCGGCCGCAACGGGAACCCCGGCGTCGACGAGTGCTCGCACATAATCGAGGCCGGCGGCGATTGCGGCACCGAGTTCTTCGGCGTCGGACGAACCGGCGTTGTGGAAGGCGGTGCCGTCCACGGTGAGGGCACGCACCGCTTCGGTGCGGTCGGCGGCAGCCCGTGCCAGCTCGACGGCCTCGTCGAGAGATACGTCGGGACGCTCGGAGAACGCGCTGGTGAGCGGCGCTGCACCGAGGAAGATGCGCACGGCGGCGCGGTCCTCGATATCGGTGCGGTTGTCGAGCACGGAGTACACGGCGGTGGTCGCTGCGACCGCGTCGGCACCGGCGTCGAGACGGACCGGCGCGAGGTCGAGGAGCACACCGTTGAGCGCGGTGTCGAGCGCGTCCACGGGGACCGCGCCGGCGCCGAGACCGAGCCACACCGAACTGACGCCGTTGTTCAGGGCGTCGAGGATGCGCTCGTTGACCGAGGCCGCGTCGGTGCCGGTGAACCGGACGTCGACGAGCCAGCCGGTGTTGACGTCGCGCGTGGACGAGCCGCCGCGGACGAACGGGAACTCACCGGGCAGCGGCGCTTCGTCGCGCTCGTCGCGGACGCCGTACAGCGGCGCGACGGTGACGTCGTCGTAGGTCGTGGTCTCGAGCAGACGCTGCGGCTCGGGTCCGAGTTCGGCCGGGTCGACACGTCGGGACTTGGCCAGCACCCCCGCCACCGCGTCCTGCCACTGCGCATATGCGCGCGCGGCATCCTCGGCTTCTGCAGCTAATGACACGGGCGATTCCTCCTACTGCGGGTTTGCAGGCTTTGTACGGACGGCGTTGTCGGCCGGAGGTGGGCAACCTCGAAATGGGTAGGTTGCCTTCGGTGTGATGCTATCCCCGCACATCGCGCGATCGTTGTGGGGATCACCACAGTTTTTCTAGCGCTCGATAACGACGTCCTCGATCGGAACGTTATCGTGCCGCCTTCGTCACTCTGCTCGCGGGATGCAAGAGACCGCCCGGCCGGTAGTGTGGACGCTCGTGACGAGGCTTGCCGCAGACCGCAGAGTGCTCGGCATCCTGGGCCTGGTGGCGGCTCTCGTCGTCGTAGCTCTCGTGGTGCCGCATCCGACGATCGCCCAGATCCGGGAGTGGTCGGAATCGGTGCACGGCCCGGCAATTGTCCTGGCGTTCTTCGCCGTCCACGCCCTGGTCACGATCGCCCCGATTCCGCGCACGGTGTTCACCCTCAGCGCCGGCGTGCTGTTCGGCAGTGCCGTCGGTATCGGCGTGACGGTCGCCGCCTCCACGGTCAGCGCCGTCCTGGCGTTCCTGCTCGTGCGGGCCGTCGGACGCAAGGCCGTGGAATCGCGCCTCACGCACCCGGCGGCGAAAGCGATCGATCTGCGGCTGGCACGCCGCGGATGGCTCGCGGTCGGCTCCCTGCGGCTGATCGCCGCCGCCCCGTTCTTCGTCGTGAACTGTTGCTGCGCCGTCTCGGCGGTCCGTCTCGTCCCCTACACACTCGCGACGGTCGTGGGCATCCTGCCGGGCACTGTGGCGGTCGTACTCCTCGGCGACGCCCTGACCGGGCAGACCGATCCGCGGCTGATGGTGATCACCGGGGTGTGCATCGCGCTCGGTCTCGCCGGGCTGTTGCTCGAGGCTCGACTCCCCGAGCCCGCCGGTTCGGCGCTCGACGCCGTCGTCGAGCCGGATCAGGATCCGGCGACGAGATAGTCGGCCAGAATCGGGCCGAGGACGGCGAGCACGGCCGGGGTCATCATCTCCAGATGGTCGCAGTCGATCGTGTGCTCGGTGATCGTGCCGGACACCCACGGCCGCCACAGGGCCGGTGACGCAGCGTCGTCCGTGCCGAGCGATCGCGCCGCGGCGACGAACAGCAGGTCGCCGTCGAAACATCGCAGGTCGAGCGTCGGCGCGGCCCGATGGACGTGCGCATAGGCCGTGAGGATCCGCTCCAGGTCGGCGGTGGACAGTCCGGTCTCGTGCCCGAGACTGCGGTTCACCGCGTCGAGCAGCTACTCGGAGGTCATCTCGTCCGGCGTCGCGTGAGGCAGTTCGATGCCCAGTCCCGCCAGCAGCTCCGCGTGGGTGTGGGCACGCCGCTCGCGTTCGAGCGGGTAGTAATCGAGGACGACCAGGTCGACGGTCTCCCCCGCGGCGCGCAGTTCGACACCCATGTGGTGGGCGATCAGTCCGCCCTGGGACCAGCCGAGCACGGTGTAGGGACCTTGCGGTTGCACGGCCCGCATCTCCTCGACGTAGCGGTGCGCCAGTTCGGCGGGCGTCGCGTCGAGGGGTCCGCCCGAGAGGTACGGCAGTTGCAGCCCGTACACCGGCCGATCCGGCAGGTGGCGCAGCAGTCCCGCGTACACCCAGGACAAGCCGATCGCGACCTCAGCGGCTTCGAGGTGATCGACGTCGTCCACACGGAATTCAAGTCGCGGTTCGTCGAACACGGTTTCATGCTCGGCCAGTTCTACCCGGGCTGCACCCAGCCGGGTCTGTGGAATCACGACTTCCATCCACTCGACGCCCCGTTGCCGATGCTGGTCGCCCGCCACATGATGACGACCGATTTCCCGTTTCTCGTTGGTCGCCAGGAATGGCTGTGCGCCTACTTCAAGAAGTTCGCCCCGGCACTGCCGTCGACACTCCGCCTCACCATCGCGAAACGGATGAAGTACGACGGCGATGCGGTGGACGCGATCACCGCACATCATGAGCTGACGGGGAACGAGCCGGGCCGATAGGCTGTACGCGTCCCTGTCCCACATTCCGGTCGTCAAGCTTCAGGTCTTGATTATCGACAATCAAGCCCTCACACTTGACGCATGTTCGTCTTGACGGTCGACCAGCGGAGCAGCCGCCGAGACATCGACCGCGTGGCGGACCTCCTCACCGAACTGCAGGATGTTCCGCTGGTACGGCCCTTCGAGCGCACCGCGGGCGACGAGGTCCAGGCCGTCGCGGACGATCCCGCCCTCGTCGTCGATCTCGTCCTCGACCTCCTCCGGAGGGAACGCTGGAGTATCGGGGTGGGAATCGGCCCGGTGGAGACCCCGCTCCCCGAACAGACACGCGCCGGCCGCGGACCCGCCTTCGAACACGCCCGCACCGCCGTCGAACGCGCCAAGAACGCCCCTGGGCAGGTCGCGGCCGAAGGCGACGACACCGAGGCCACCGCCGACGTCGACGCCGCGCTCACCCTGCTCGCCACCGTCGTCCTGCGCCGCACAGACCAGGGGCACGAGGCGGTCGACCTCGCTCGTCAGGGCCTGTCGCAGGCGCGGATCGCCGAGCGTCTCGGCATCAGCAAACAAGCGGTGTCCCAGCGCCTCGCCACCGCCGGGTGGCAGGCCGAACTGGCCGGACGCGAACTCGTGCGGCGACTCCTGGAAAGGGCCGACCGTTGACCGTCCTCTCACTGGTGTGCCTGGCCGTGGCTGCTCTCGCACCCGCACTCGCGCTGCGCCCGAGCATGCCGGTGTGGCCGGCCGCCTCGTTGAGCATTGCGGGTCTCGCCGGTTCAGCCCTCGCCGCCACCGCGACCACACCGGTTCAGGGAGTCGCGCTCGCGGCCACGCTGATTCTCACCGCCACGGCGGCGATCACCGGGGGCGGACCCGCGGTCCTCGTGGCGTTCCGGATCGCGCGGCGGCAACCCGATGCCGGTCCCGAGCCCACCCCTCCCCCGGGCCCGCTCCGCGGCGGACGCGTCATCGGCGTGCTCGAACGCGGAGCGGTCACCGCCTCGATCCTCGCCGGATGGCCTGAAGGGATCGCCGTCATCATGGCGGTGAAGGGTCTCGCCCGTTATCCCGAACTACGCGAACCGAACGCCTCCGAACAGTTCATCATCGGCACGTCCACCTCGGTGCTGTGGGCGGTCGCGGTGTGCGGAGTCGGGCAGGCGCTGATCACCTGACGCCGGGATCTCCACCGTCAGGTCTTCTTCAGCGCCCTCCCCTTGTGCATCGCGACGTGATCGGTCTTGTCGCTCCGGATCTCGTACTGCGGCTCGTCCTCGCTGCACCGCCGCGTGCGCCCCTTGAACTCCACGTCCTCCGTGTGCTTCGCGATGATCACACCCTCGACGTATCCGGCTTCGGAGTTCCATCGGACATGGTCACCGACGGAGAAGTGGGTCGCCATGTCGTCGTCCTCCCGATCGGCTCGCTTCCTGTGGCAGTCGGATAACCGTCTCCCATCGGTCCTACACCCCAGGACGATCAGTCCGTCCGATGCTCCGCGGGATCCGCGGACCCCTCGGCGACGGCACGGAAACGTTCGAGGTCCTCCGGACGGAACTCGGGCCGGGCGACCACCGCGTCGACGAGCAGACGCAACTGGTGCTGCAAGGCCGGCACCGACCCGGTGCGCCCCTGCTCGGAGAGATGATCGATGAGCATGCGCAGCACCCGGGCGAGCGCCGTGGCCACGTGCAGCTGCGCCGAGCCGGCCTGCCGGATCTGTTCGAAGGCGTGCTCGATGTACTCGTCGGGCGACAGGATCCACGGACGCAGCAGAATCCGGCCGTCCGCACCCCCGATCGCCGGCACCGGACTGTCGGTGACCAGCAGGGTGCGCAGCAGACTGCCGAGCCGGAGCACCACCTCGGTGGCGGTCGTCGGGTCGTTGATCGCCTGGCTCAGTGCGCGCAGCGCGATGTCGACGAGTTGCCGCAGCGCGAAGTCCACGTCCTGTTGCATGGTGCGCGTGTTCGAGATCTCCACGGCCGCCTCGAGCCGCCGCAGGACCACCGCCCGTTCCGGCTTCGGATGGATCCGCAGCAGCGGTTCCCCGCAGTGAATGTACGCGCCGGGACGCGTCTCCATCCGCACGACCGAACCCGGCGGTACCACGGCGAGAACGAGCTCGGCCGGCGCCTGGGTCACCCAGCCGTCGCGCCGGGCGTACACCGTCGCCCCCTCGGTGAAATCCGGCTCCGGCACCCGGTCGACGTGGATCTCGCCGCGCGAACTCCGGCTCGTGTTCGAGATGACCTTCTCGGCCTCCGAGGCGATGCTGCGCACCACCTCCCCGACCTGCAGACCGTGGGCCAGCCGGTTGAGATAGGCGATGATGAGCACCACGGTCGACACCGCGAGGACCACAGCGAGGGTGGTCGACAGTGTCGGGGCAGGTGCGGCGTCGTCCGCGCCGATGTGGCGCAGTGTCAGCACGCAGTAGACGAAGGTCGCCACCAGCACCCCGATCACCGTCTGGCTGGCCCGATCCCGGATGAAGGACCGCATCACCCGCGGCGAGAACTGGCTGCTGGCCAGCTGCAGGCTCACGACGGTCAACGAGAAGACGACACCGGCGGTGGTGATCGTGGCACCCGCCACGGTGCTCAGCAGCCAGATCGCGGCGTTGCTGTTCATCTTCATGCCCCACGCGAAGGGGCCGAAGGCCCGATCGATGTAGCCGCTCACCTCCGCGAGCACGGCTCCGGCGACGACGACCAGCGCGGGCAGCGCGAACAGACTCTCCCGGAATCGGTATACGCCCGCGGCGATCCGCAACTGCATCCACGGTCTCGGCAGAGCACTCATGTCGACCAAGCTAACCATCCGCAATCCGTACCGCGGGCACTCGCAGCGAGCTGTGGGCACACGCACCGGATGTCCCCTACGGCACGGTTACGGCAAGTCCATGAGATACTCGACGGACAATTGAACAGCCACCGAACCGCGGCGGGAGAGTCCCGCACACAGCGGGCGCCGAAGGAGCAACCTCCCCGGGAATCTCTCAGGCCCCCAGACCGCCACGGCGAGGCTCCTCTGGAAAGCAACTCTTCCGGGTTCACCGAAGGTGTAAGCGGCTCCGTCCGCGAAAGCTCTCAGGTCCGATGACAGAGCGGGGAACGACAACACCCGCTGGTGCTCGTTTCGTGCACCCTGGACCCGAGGTAGACGTGTGACCGTTTCCCTGGGCGCGCCCCTGCGCGCCGATGATGCCCTGGGCGCGCCTTCGCGAGCCGATCATGCCCTGGGTGCGCCTTCGCGAGCCGAGCATGCGCTGCTCGAGCAGCGCGCCGAAATTGCACCGACCGAGTCGCGTGGCACTGTTCTCCCTTCCTCCCTCGCCCCGAAGTCGCCGCCGCGTACGAACCGGCGACTCGGGATCGCCGCGATCGTGCTGTCCGCGACCGCGATGGGCGCCGCAGGATTGTTCGGCCGCAAGGCCACTCCCGAAGGCGCGGTGCTCGGTGAAGCACTGACGCTCGGGCGGATGGCGGTCGGAGCGATCGGCATGCTCGTCCTGATCGCGCTGTCCCGCCGCCTCGGACAGTTGCGCCGGACCCGCCTGTCCTGGTCGGTCGTCGGTGGCGGTGTGCTCCTCGGACTGTCCCTCGCGACCTATCTGTCCGCCACGGTGTTGACCGACCTGTCCCGTGCCGTGGTTCTCCATTACCTCGGCCCCGTCGTCGCGACGGCCCTCGCCCGGGTGTTCCTGAAGGAGAGGGTCGGTCGCCTCGACGCCCTGTCGATCGGCACGGCGTTCGCCGGCATGTTGCTCGCCGCCGGCCTGGTGGGCGGTGAATCGTCCGGGGGCGAGCACGAGACGCTGGGTACCGTGCTGGGCGCCGCCTCGGGAGTCTTCTACGGCGGGGCCCTGCTGTGCTACCGCTATCGCACCGACATGCCGTCCGACGTCCGGTCCCTGTGGAACTTCGTCTTCGGCGCCGTCGCGGCAGGTGGGATGGTCGCGGTGACCCGACCCGACCTGTCGGGGATGACCGCGACGCACTGGTTGTGGGCCGGTGGGTTCTTCGTCGTCTGTGGTCTGTTCGCGCTGGGGCTGCTCGTCGTCGCAGGCAAGCACCTCCGCGCCGCGGAACTGTCCGGCCTGTCCTACCTCGAAGTCGTGGTCGCGCTGATGATCGGCATGGTCGCCTTCGGAGAGTCCGTGACCGTGCTCGCCGCCGCGGGCGCCTGTCTCATCGTGGTGGCGATGGCACTGCCGATGCTCGGCCGCCGATGACGAGTGGGAGGGGGGGGGGGGGGGGGGGGGCCGCCCCCCCCCCCCGGGGGGGGTTGGGGGGTTGGGGGGGGGGGGGCGGGGGGGGGGGGGGGGGGGGGGGGGGGCGCGCCGGGGCCCGG
>NZ_LZMJ01000028.1:0-33275 GCF_001665495.1 Rhodococcus sp. 852002-51564_SCH6189132-a | reverse complement strand
GGAAGCTAAGCCTGTCTGCGCCGATGGTACTGCACTCGACAGGGTGTGGGAGAGTAGGACACCGCCGAACACCCGTTCCGAAAGGGGACCCACACTGTGGGTCCCCTTTCGTGTTTTCTTATGCAGAAAATGTGCCGGCCCAACGGTTTTCGAGAACCGGCACGAGCTGCTTCCCGGTCCGCAGACGAACCGGGAAGCAGCCGGAGAATCAGGGGCGCGGTGCCTTCGGACGCGCGACCGGCCGCGGCAGTGCACGCGTCAGACGCGGAGCCCAACCGTGCGACGGCCAACGCTTGAGACCCAGCCGGTCCGGCGTGACGCGAGTGTTCACGAACTTGCCCTCGAGCTCTTCGTCGGCCTCCCCAACGAACCGGTAGAGGATCGTGCCGCCGTTCTCCTCCGTGCGAGCGGCTGCCTCCCACCCGGTAGCGCGGTAGACCGCGCGGACGATGTTGTCGGCGACGACGATGATCGGCAGTCCGTCGATTCCACGCGCCGCCGATCCTGCCGGCCACGGCTTGGACGCGAGTTCGCGCACCGCAGCCGGCGACGCCTTCTTCGCTTCGTTGACCCGCAGCACCACACATGGCGTCGGCAGCTCGGGAGCAGGCGAGGCCGAGTACTGACGGACGAGCTCCGCGATCGGGATCGCCGTGCGATCGGCTTCGGACTCCTCGGTTGCGCCCGCCAGGTTGGTGAGTACGCATTCGCCGCGGTGCGGTTCGGTCAGTCCGAGCGCCGCGATGACCGCTTCGGCCGTCACTGCGGCGGTGTGGTCGGCGTCGGTCTTCGGGTTCAGCGCGTCGGCCACGACGAAATGCTCCACCGCGTAGCCGGACTCGTAGACGGTTCGGATGCGCCGCAGAGCCGCCTCGGTCTCGGGGGTGGCCAGCGGTGTCTTCTCGCCGGCCTCGGTCAGCTTCGAGGTCTCTCCGAGCGCCGTCCAGACGAGGGTGAAGATGCGATTTCCGCGTCCGGCGCCGACGTAGAAGATGCTCCGGTCGCGAGGGTCGAGCAGGGCGTAGACGTAGGCGCCGAGCTGGTCGCAGATGTTCTTCGGAAGCAGTTTCGGGCTGGGGGCGCGGTCTTCGACATGGTTCACGAGAGCCCGCAGGACGGTCAGGCGCAGTGCCACGGGGACCTTGCCGGCGGAGCCGCCGAACAGTTCGCGGTTGGCTGCGTCCACGGAACCGAAGGTGCGTCCGATGTGACGGCTGAGGGCGCCGAGCGCGTGGGTGAACTCCGCAAGTCTCTGGCGTGGATCGTCCGCTGTATCCGGCAACTCGTTGCTGGTCAGGAACATCTGGATCTCGGGAGATTCCAACAGAGTTTGGGCAATGTTCGGAGGAACTGTCCACACTGTGCGCATAGAGCGACTCTAGGCCACACACAAGATTGGGGAGTCGCTCCGCGCAGGCGCCGCGCCGCCGAATCCGGAGGAAGAACCCGAGGAGAACCCGAGCCGGATAAGCTCGCGTGCCATGACAGCGGTGCGGACCCGTTCCCGTTCTCGGTTGTTGCGGGACACCGCGTCGTCCGCGCAGGTCGAAGCACTTCTCATCATCGCCGTCGCGACCATCCTCGTCACTCGTCTGTACCTGCATCTGACGGGCTATCCGCAGGTCGGCGGGTCGGTCCTGCACATCGCTCACGTGCTGTGGGGCGGTCTGCTCATGGTCGCCGCGCTGATGGTCTCGTTGACCTTCATCGGCAGGGCGCCCGACCGCATCGCGGTGCTGCTCGGCGGTATCGGGTTCGGTCTCTTCCTCGACGAGGTCGGCAAGTTCGTCACGAAGACCAACGACTACTTCTACCGACCCTCGGTGGCGATCATGTACGTGGTGGTCGTGTTGCTGCTCGTCGTCAATCGAGCGGTGCACCTCCGTCGCGGGCCGTCGCCCGACGAGTATCTCGCCAACGCCGCGCTCACGGCGACGGACGGGCTCGCCCACGGCCTGACCCCGACCGATCGCGACCAGGCGCGAGTGCAGCTCGAACGCGCACGTGAGGGTGGAGTCGATCCCGAAGTCGTCGAACAGACCGATCTCCTGCTCGCCCGGTGCCGGGAGGTACCATCGCGCTTCTCGTGGGTGTCGCTCCGGCTGCCGGAGCGACTGCGAGGTGAGCGCAGCGTCCGCGTCGCGGCAGCCCTGCTCACCGTTTTCTCCGTCGGCATTCTCCTCAATGCCGCCGCGACCTTGGAGGAGGATCTCGCCGCGCGGACGAGCAACGTGGTGACCGTGATCCAGCTCGTCGGCTCCGGCGTCACCGTCCTGCTGTGCGTGGTGGGATCGGTGGGTTTGTGGCGCAGGCGGAGGTGGGCGATCCGTGCGCTCCGGACGGCCGCGTTGATCACCGTCTTCTTCGTCGACGTGCTGGAGTTCGCCGTCCAGGAGTTCGGGGCGCTGCTCAACGTCGCCGTGGGCGCCGCGGCGCTGTCGGTGTTCTCACACCACCTGCGTCAGATGTCCCGGCACGAGGCGTTGCCGGACACGGCGTGAGCAGGTGGGCCCGCCGCAACCGTGTTGTGGACGAATCACGGCACCGCTGCCCACCGTGTGCGCTTCGTCGCATACCGTATAGACCGTGAGCACCCCAGCCTCTGACGCCACCGGTTCCGCGTCGACGTGGCCCGCGCTACTCACGTGGCGTGCGGCCGATGCGTCTCGGATGGAGTCGGTACGAGTACAGCTCTCCGGCCGCCGCATCAAGGCGTCCGGTCGCATCGTGGGTGCGGAGTGCACCGACCATCCGGCCTTCAGCGCGTCGTACGACCTGGTGACGGATGAGAACGGTGTCACCCGCCGATTGTCGGTGCGCACCACCCTCGCTTCGGGCGAACGGCACATGTCCCTCACCCGGTCCGAAGAGGGCATCTGGATGTCCGACAACGGCATCGACCATCAGCGGTCCACTTTCGGCGGGGCGTTGGACGTCGATGTGGTGTTCAGCCCGTTCTTCAACGCCCTGCCCATCCGCCGGCACGACCTGCAGGCCGGAGCCGACGACGTGGAGGTGCCCGTCGTCTACGTCAACCTCATCGATCTCAGCATCGAGGAGGCGACGGTCGTCTACAGCAGTGCGTCCGACGGCATCCATGTGCTGTCGCCGCGCTCGTCGTCGTCGGTGACTGTCGACGAGGACGGCTTCGTCCTCGAGTACCGAGGACTCGCCTCCCGCATCTAGGGCTGTCCCGACGCCTCCACCGCCATCGCCACGGCGAACGCGGCCGATTCGGCGGGGTGGCTGCCGTGCCCGTGCGTGCCGCCGGTGAGGCCGACGATCTGGAGTCCGACCGGCGACGACCCGCCGTCAGGAGCCGGCACCGACAGGGCCGGGACACCGAGGACGCTGAACGGGACACACATCTGCAGCAGCGGTGCGCGCAGCTCGACGGGATCGCTCGTCAGCGGCGCCGAACGCACGCCGGTAGTGACGGTGATCAGCGCGTCGAGCTTGTCCACGGTGCGGAGGCGGTGCACGACGTCGTGACGTAGTCGCGCCACCGCCCGGGCCGCGTGGATGTATTCGTAGGCCGGCCGGTCGCGTTGCGCGGCGAGCAGAGCGGCCGTCGGAGGCTGGTAGCGGTCGGGATCGGCTTCGAACCACGCGCGATGCGTCTCGTATGCTTCCGAGCCGGTGACCACGGGATACAGCTCGAGCATCTCGTCGGTCTCGGGCAGTTCCACGTCGACGACGCGGGCGCCCAGATCCGTGAGGGTGCGGCACGCCGTCTCGACGGCCTCGTCGAAGACGGGTGACAGATCCCAGATGCCGCCCCGCAGGCGTCCGATGCGCAGTTCGGAGACCGGGGTGCGCAGGTGCGCGATGCCCGGAAGGGCGCCCCACGCGAGTGAGGCGTCCAGAGCGTCGGCGGCGAGCAGACCGACGTGGTCGAAGGTCGTCGACAGCGGGAACACGCCCTGCTCGGGCAGGGCACCGAAGCCCGGCTTGAATCCGACGATCCCGCACAGCGCCGCCGGGGTACGGACGCTGCAGCCGGTGTCGGTTCCCAGCGCGACGGGCACGACGCCCCTCGCGACCAGCACTGCGGAGCCCGACGACGAACCACCGCTGATCAGGTCCGGGTTGTGGGGGTGGGGGGCCGCGCCGGACACATTGATCAACCCGGTGGGCCCGTAGGCGAACTCGTGGAGATGGGTCTTCGCCACCACGATGGCTCCGGCTTCGCGGAGCTTCTCGATGACGCGAGCATCGCGCCGGGCCGGAGGCGCATCGGCGAGGACCGCGCTGCCGCAGCGGGTAGGGAACCCGGCGACGTCGATGTTGTCCTTCACCGCGACCGCGACGCCGTGCAACGGGCCGATCCAGCTCCCGGCGGCGATCTGCTCGTCGGCGAGGGCTGCGGCTTCGAGCGCCGCCTCGTCGTTGCGGGCGGCGACGGTGTTCCCCCAGGGGGTCCCGACGAGGGCGTCGAGTTCGGCGAGAACCGAGCGGACGTGTTCGGTGGGGGTCGTCTTGCCGGTGGTCAGCGCCGAGGCGATGTCGCGGAGGTTCATCGTGTCCACACTCCACCGCGTCGTCCGGCCTCGCGGAACGCTGCGATCCAGCCCTCGTCGCCGGGCTGCGTGCCGAGGATGGGGTCGCGACGGCGCTGTTCGTAGCGGGTCCGAGCCGCGTGACCGGCGCGGGTGAGTTCGGAGGTGCTGCGGTCGGCCAGTTGCTCCCGGGCCGTTCTCAGCACCTCGAGTGTCTCGTCCAGCGCGACCAGCAGGGCTTCCGCGTTGCCTTCGCACATCGCGTCGACCAGGGCCGGGGCCGTCGCGGCGACCCGTGTGCCGTCCCGGAAGGAGCCGGCGGCGAGACCGAGTGCGAGATCGCCGCCTCCGGCGCCCGAGAGGGCCAGCGCTTCGGCGAGGAGATGGGGGAGATGGGAGACTCGCGCGACCGCCGCGTCGTGCTCCCGGGATTCGGCGGGCACGACGACGGAGCCGCAGTCGAGCGCGAGGTCGGCGACCTGCCGCCACACCTCGGGATCGGTGCCGTCGTCGACGGTCACCACCCACACCGCGTCGCGGAACAGGTCGGCGGTCCCAGCGGTCCAGCCGGACTCCGCCGTACCTGCCATGGGGTGTCCACCCACGAAACGCCGCGACAGGCCGTGAGCGGCGACGGCAGCGGCCACTTCCGCCTTGATGCTCACCACGTCGGTGAGCGCGACCTCGGGGGCGTGCTCGGCCACCGCCTCGAGGATGCTGCCCACTGCCGGCATCGGCACCGCGATCACCACCAGGGCGCTGGTGTCGGCTGCGCGACGCAGCGTGGCCGTGAGGTCGGTGGACGCGTCGAAGCCGTCGGCGACGGCGGCCTCCACGGCCTGCGACGACCTGTTGTAACCCCACGCCTGCCTTCCGGTGGCCGCGGCGGCGCGCAGCAGAGAACCACCGATCAGACCGAGGCCGAGGACACAGACGGGCGGGGAAGAGACGGCTGAGGACACCTCATCAGGTTGGCATATCCCGTGCTGGGCTTCATTCACCGGACGTGGCCGACTACCGTTGCGCCCATGGCTGCACAGCGTGTAGGGAACAAGAGCCCTTCCGTGACCCAGAGCGGGAACCCCGCCGGGAATTCGAGCGACGACCTCGACGGCTTCGCCGTCGCCGTGACGCGGGAGGAAGGTCGTTGGAAGTGCCGGGTGTTGTCCGGTGCCGCACTGACGAGTCTCGATACCGCAGTGACCGAGTTGCGGGAGCTGAGAAGTTCCGGCGCAGTCTTCGGTCTGCTGAATGTGGACGACGAATTCTTCATCATCGTGCGTCCCGCACCTGCGGGAACGAGGTTGCTGCTGTCCGACGCGACGATGGCCGTCGACTACGACATCGCCGCCGACGTCCTCGATGCGCTGAACATCGAGATCCCCGATATCGATCCCGACGAGCTCGACGACATCGAGCCGTGGGAGGAAGGCGACCTCGGCATCCTGGCCGACATGGGTCTGCCCGAGCCGGTGCTCTCGGTGATCCTGTCGGAGACCGACCTGTATCCCGACGAGCAACTCGACGAGATCGCCCAGCGACTCGGTTTCGACGACGTCCTGGGTAACACCCTGGACAAGCTCCGTTAGATGGGGCTGCGCGACGACGAGGCATTGATCCGGGTCGCGCTGGAGGCCGCCGCTGCCGCGCCCGCCGGTGACGTACCGGTGGGCGCGGTGGTGTTCGGGCCGGACGGCACCGAGATCGCGCGAGCGGCGAACTCCCGCGAGGCCACCGGCGACCCCACAGCGCACGCCGAGGTGCTCGCTCTGCGCGCGGCAGCGCAGGTCTACGGCGACGGATGGCGTCTCGAGGGCGCAACCCTCGCCGTGACCCTCGAACCCTGCACGATGTGCGCGGGAGCGTCGGTGCTCTCCCGGGTATCGCGGGTGGTCTTCGGGGCGTGGGAGCCGAAGACGGGCGCCGTCGGGTCGCTGTGGGACGTGGTGCGCGATCGGCGCCTCACGCACCGTCCGGAAGTGCGCGGTGGTGTGCTCGAAGCCGAGTGCGCGGCCGTGCTCGAGGCGTTCTTCCGGGAACATCGAGGGCCGGCTTCGGAGCTGTGACCAGGCGATTTCAGGATGAGGCCTGCAATCCGCTAGAGTCGTCAGCGGTGGCGTGACCGAGCGGCCGAAGGAGCGCGCCTCGAAAGCGCGTGACGGGTAACCCCCGTCCGTGGGTTCAAATCCCACCGCCACCGCCAGAGAGCCCCTTACCTGTTAGTGCAGGTGAGGGGCTTTTCTCATGTCTGCAGGTCGCCAAGGCCGGGGTCCGAAGCATCCGCTACGGCTTTTGCTATCCGCCGCAGCAATTGCTGTGGCGGATAGCGAACTTGATTGCGAGTGGACTGCGGAGTCGACGAAGCGCCCGAGGGAGTGTGGGTCGGGCTACCTGCATCCGCCCAGGTCTTCCGATAGGTTCGCGTCTGCATCCTCGCAATCGGAAGGGGAACTGTGAATCGCGTCTGCTCGACGATCGTCGGACCCGCCGAATCCGACGTCCCGCCGGCCGTTCTCGTGCACGGGGTGCTGGCCTGGGGAGACGACGAGACCTACGGATTCGGTCGGCAGCGGCCCTTGGGGGCGTCACGTCGGCTGATCCTGATGGACCGCCGCGGGCACGGCGACTCGCCGGATCTCGACGGGGCCCATCGCACCGACTACGAGGTGGACGCCGCCGACATCGTCGGACTGCTCGGTGACGGTGCCCATCTCGTCGGACATTCGTACGGTGCGGTCGCAGCGATGCTCGCAGCGGCGGAACGGCCGGACCTGGTGCGTTCGCTGTGCCTGATCCAGCCCGGATGCCTGAAGGTTGCGGAGAGCGAACCGGTCGTCGCCGAGAACCTCGCCCGCGCCCGCGCGTCCCAGGCAGCGCTCCCGCCCGAGCTCACTGCGGAGGACTATCTGCGTCTCACCACGGAGAGCGTCGGCATGCCGCCGGCGGAACCCACCCCGAAGCGGCTACGCGCAGCGGCGACGTCGATGCGGGAGAGGCCGTGCTGGGACGCCGACATCCCCCTCGAGCCGCTCGCGGCGGCGCCGTGGCCGAAGCTCGTCGTCATCGGTGACTGGGCGGGCGCACCCGACGAGTACAAGCGACTGGCGGGAGATCCGCTGACGATCACGGCGCGGGTCGTCGCCGACCGGATCGGGGGAGAACTGCTCGAAGTTCCCGGTTTCTACCCGCACGTCCAGCAGCCGGAACGAGTCAACGAGGCGCTCGAGGAACTGTGGAGTCGGGCCGACGCCCGGTGACGAGAGGTCGGCCGACGGCGTCGGCGACCACCACGGCGAACATCCACAGCCCCGCCGCGACACCGGCGACGGCTGCCACCGCAGGCGATGCTAGACCGCCTGCCAGACCGACGATTCCGATCACCAGCATTCCCCAGCCCATGACCCGGAACATCGCGCGGCCGAAGGCCCGTGCGAAGGGAACGAAGTGCGCACCGACGACGCAGACCACCCACGCGACCGTCAGTTCCGAACGATCGAACAACGCGAGAAGCCTTGCGCCACCGACGATCAGCACGATCATGGCCGCGACCGACACGAGGTAGATCGTCGATGCCTGCTTCGAGGGCGGCTCCAACTGCTCGAAACTCCGCGGTCGTATGAGCACGGCACAGACGAAAACAGCGATGGCGCAGAACCATCCGACGACGACGATCCAGGTCCACGGTGATCCCAGAGCGGCACCGTTCACGAGCATGAAGGCCGACGCGCCACCCGCGCCGATCAGCGCTCCCCACACCTCGGGACGATGGGTCGCTCGGTAACCCCTCGCCGTTCCCGGCCCGAATCGCTCCGCAGACGGTGTCGTGCGCATCCAGTTCCCCCATTCCGAGTCGACCACCGATCCGCCGGTGGACGCTAGCGGATGGGCGGCCGGTCGTCGTCAGAGTTCGCGCCAACTCCCGTCGTTCATGTCGTGTCCGTGCGCGGCCATCAACATGAGGCCGCCGTCGACGGGGATCGAGCGCCCCGTCAGGTACGACGAGCGTGGGGACGCGAGGAAGGCGACGACGGAGGCGACCTCGTTGACGTGCCCGGGACGTCCGGTGGGGTTGCCCGGTCGCTCCTCGTGGAAGGCCTCGGATCCGTTCATGCCGGTCATGGGCGTGGAGATCTCACCGGGAGCCACCGAGTTGACCGTGATGCCGTAGCGGGCCCATTCGAGGGCGAGGCACTGCGTGAGCATGCCGAGGCCGGCCTTCGCCGTGCAGTAGGCGGAGGCGCCGTAGCGGGGGATGTGCTCGTGGACGCTCGTGATGTTGACGATGCGGCCGCCGCCCCCGGAGTCGATCATGTGTCGCGCGGCTCGTTGGGAGCACAGGAACGGGCCGTCGAGGTCGGTGGAGAGCATCTCCCGCCACCGTTCGAAGGACAGGTCGAGCACCTCGTCGCGGTGTCCGGTGCCGGCGTTGTTCACCAGCACCCCGAGACCGCCGAGCTTTCCGGTGAGTTCGTCGATCACATCGGCGGTGTCCGGGCTGGTCAGGTCCTGTCGGGCCACGAAGCACCGCTGTCCGCGCTGTTCGACCCCGGCGCGGGTGTCCTCGGCCCCGGCCTCGTCGGTGTGGAAGGTGATGCCGACGTCGAACCCCTCGGTGGCGAGCAGTTCGGCGGTCGCCTTGCCCATGCCGGAGTCGGCGCCGGTGACGATGGCGAGTCTGTCGTGAGCTGGAGTGGTCATGCGTCGTGGTTACCCATGAGCGCCCGCGGCACACTGCGAACCCACGGCAGACCGTGACCCCACGGCAGACTGGGGCCATGCGACTGCTGCTGCTCGCCGACACCCACGTACCGACGCGCGCCCGCGACCTGCCGTCGCAGGTGTGGGACGAGGTGGCCCGCGCGGACGTGGTGATCCACGCGGGCGACTGGATGGACGTGACACTGCTCGACGCGCTGGAAGAGCGGTCCCGGCAGCTGGTCGCGTGTTGGGGCAACAACGACGGTCCGCTCCTGCGGGAACGGCTGCCGGAGGTCGCGCGGGTGACCCTCGACGGTGTGCGCGTCGCGGTGGTGCACGAGACCGGGGCGTCGACCGGGCGCGACAATCGGATGGCCGCGGCCTATCCCGACACCGACGTCCTCGTCTTCGGCCACTCGCACATCCCCTGGGACACGACCGCGCCGAGCGGATTGCGCCTGCTCAACCCGGGTTCACCCACCGACCGGCGTCGGCAGCCGTACTGCACCTACATGACCGCGACCATCGACGACGGCGTGCTCCGCGACGTCGAACTGCATCGGCTCGGGTGAGGGCGATCGAAGGGGAGGTTGTGTGCGTATTTTCGCGAACGGACGCACGCAACCTCCCCGAACTCAGTCGCTCGAGCCGATCAGTTTCCGCACGACTTTCAGGAGTTCGTCGACGTCCTCGGGCGGCGTCGTGCTTGTCTCGCCCGACATGGCGGCGCCGTAGTAGAGCCCGTCGCCGATGAGCATCACCGCTCGTGCCGCAGCGGGATCGGTGACCTCGTCGGACAGTGCCTCGAACCAGCCCTGATGGATGCGGCGCAGCGCCTGCTGGGCGCGCGGGTTCGCGGTCTGGCTCAGGCGGGTCAGGGCGACGATGGCCCGGTCGAGCGGGGTGTCGGCGAAGACCGAGGTGCGGATGTAGTAGGTCGCCGGTCCTTCGGGAGCCGCGCGCATCAGTTCGGCGTCGTCGGCTGCGAGTGTCTCGAGGTGTTCGGCGAGAGCCTCGACGAGGGCGTCCTTGGACGGGAAGTGATAGAGCAGACCACCTTTGGACACGTTCGCCGCCGCGGCGACGGACTCGAGTGTCGCGGCGCGCTCGCCCTGCTCGAGCAGGATCGTCACGAAGGCGTCGAGAAGTTTGGCGCGGGCGGCAGGGGCAGGTGGCACGGCCCGATCGTACGACGTGGTTACTGTACCGTCCAGCTGGTACAGTAACGACGGTTCGATTCCTCTCTCGCGAAAGTTCGATATCCGTGGCGACATCTGTGCCTGTTTCGGAACCCACCGTGACGAAGGCGGCTCCTCGGGACTGGGTCGCGCTCGCGGTACTGATGCTTCCGGTGCTGCTCGTGTCGGTCGACAACACCGTCCTGGCCTTCGCGCTGCCCGGGATCTCCTCCGCGCTGCAGCCCACCGCTGCGCAACAGTTGTGGATCATCGACATCTACCCGCTGGTGCTCGCAGGTCTGCTGGTGGCGATGGGCAGCTTCGGCGACCGCATCGGGCGACGCCGCCTGTTGCTCATCGGCGCGACCGGATTCGCCGTCGTCTCGGTCGCTGCGGCCTACGCACCTTCCGCGGAACTGCTCGTGACCGCCCGCGGTGCACTCGGCTTCTTCGGGGCCATGCTCATGCCGTCCACGCTGTCGTTGCTGCGCAACATCTTTCTCGATGCCACTCAGCGCCGTCTCGCCATCGCGATCTGGGCCTCGTGTTTCGCGGCGGGCGCTGCACTCGGGCCGATCATGGGCGGATTCCTGCTCGAACATGCCTGGTGGGGCTCGGTCTTCCTGTTGGCCGTGCCGGTGCTGATCCCGCTGCTCGTGCTCGCGCCGATGTTCGTCCCCGAGTCGAAGGACCCGAATCCGGGCCGCATCGACATCGTGAGCATCGCGCTGTCACTGCTGACCCTTGCGCCGATCGTCTTCGCGATCAAGAAGATCGCCGACAGTGGCCTCGGTGCCGTCGCCGTCGTTCCGGCCGTGGTCGGTGTGGTCGCGCTCGTCGCGTTCGTGCGCCGGCAGTTGCAGCGCCCGAACCCCATGCTCGACGTCCGTCTGTTCCGCGTGCCCACCTTCTCCGGTGCCGTCGCGGTGAACCTACTGTCCGTCGTCTCCCTCGTGGGCTTCCTGTTCTTCGTGTCCCAGCATCTGCAACTCGTGATCGGACAGAGCCCGATGGAGGCCGGACTGAGCCTGGTCCCGGGACTGGCGGTGATGGTCGTGGCCGGGATGTCGGTCGTCGCGGTCGTGCGGTGGGTGCAGCCGTCGTCGATCATCGTCTGCGCGCTCCTGCTCTCGGCGACCGGCTACGCGCTGGTGTTCCTGCTCGCCTCACCGTCGGCGCTCACCCCGATCATCGTGGCGTTCGCGGTCCTCGGCGCGGGTATCGGTGCGGCGGAGACGCTGTCGAACGACCTCATCGTGTCGAGTGTCCCGCCCGCGAAGGCCGGTGCCGCGTCGGCGGTGTCGGAGACGGCCTACGAGATGGGTGCCGTGCTCGGTACGGCGATCCTCGGGTCGGTGCTCTCCGCGTCCTACACTGCGCATCTCCTGCTCCCTGCCGGGTTGAGCACGGAACAGTCGGAGGTTGCTCGGGAGACGCTCGGCGGCGCCCACGCCGTGGCCGGGAACCTGCCCGCCGACCGGGCCGACGCGTTGCTCGCCGCAGCAGGATCGGCGTTCGACAGCGGCGTCACGATCACCTCCGGGATCGGGGTGGTCCTCATGATCGCCTCCGCCGGAATCGCGTGGCTCACGTTGCGCCCCCGCAGTGACGTAGCACCCCACACGGAATCCGACATCGTTTAAATTTGCAGAATGCGGAAACTGGTGTGGGCGCTCGTCGCCGTCGTGGTCGTGGCGCTGCTCGGCTTCTTCGTCGCCCCATGGGTATACGGGACGTTCATCGCCGAGGACGACGCGCCCGCCGCGTCCGTCTCGACCGAAGGTGCCGAAGCCGCGACCGGTGAGCTCGACGGGGAGTGGACCGTCGTCGAGGGTGCCGAACCCAACCGCACCGCCGCCGGCTACACGGTGCACGAGATCCTGCGCGGGGCCGACGTCACCGTGGTGGGCAGCACCGATCGGGTCTCCGGTTCGGCGACCATCACCGACGGCACCCTCGAGGCCGCCGAGGTCGTCGTGCAGGTCGAGGGCATCACCACCGACAGTGGCCAGCGCGACGGCCAGTTTCGCACTCGGGTGATGGACACCGCGGCGCACCCGACGGCGACGTTCGCCCTCACCGAGCCCGTGGATCTGACGTCCCTGCCCGACGACGGCAGCATCGGTTCCGTCACCGCGACCGGCACGCTCACCCTGCGCGGCGCCGAACGGCCCGTGACCGTCGACGTCGACGTCCTGCGCACGGGTGAGCGTCTCGTGGCGTCGGGGAGCATCCCCACCACCTGGACCGATTACGGCGTGGAGCCGCCGAACCTCGGATTCGTGACGGTCGACGGCGCGGGCAGCGTCGACTTCCTCGTCACGTTCGAGCAGAACTGACGTTCTCGGTCTCCTCCTCGTGGGTCTGTTTCGGCGCCCAGCCGGGCGGGCCGAAGGCGTAACCGAGCTTGTCGCGGAACGTCCCGGCCGTACGCCAGTCGCGGGCGATCGCCCGGTACTCGTGCGTCTGCAGGTCCCAGATGTTGTACGTGCCGACGGGCTTGGTGAGCCCGTAGGTGGGCCGGTGGTCCTCGGCCTTGAAGGTGCCGAACATCCGGTCCCAGATGATGAGGATGCCCGCGTAGTTGCGGTCGAGGTAGTCGGGATCGGAGCCGTGGTGCACCCGATGGTGCGAGGGCGTGTTGAACACGAATTCGATCGGGCGGGGGAGCGTGCCGACCCGCTCGGTGTGTACGAAGAACTGGTAGACGAGGCTGACGGAGAAGCCGACGAAGACCATCCACGGTGGGATGCCGATCAGGGGGAGCGGCAGCCACATGATGATCTCGCCGCTGTTGTTCCACTTCTGGCGCAGCGCGGTCGCGTAGTTGAAGTACTCGCTCGAGTGGTGCGCCTGGTGGGTCGCCCAGACCAGGCGGACGCGGTGCGCCATCCGGTGGTACCAGTACCAGAGGACGTCGATGCCGACGAGCAGGATCACCCACGTGTACCAGGCGTCGGCGGGCAGGTGCCAGGGTGCGACGTAGACCCACAGTGCCGAATATCCGACGAGGGCCAGCACCTTCCATGCGGCGCTCGTGACGATGGAGACCAGACCCATCGAGATGCTCGCGCGTGCGTCCCGCTTCTCGTAGCCGCCGCGCGGGGGGCGGGTGCGTCCGTCGGGGCCCGGCTCGACGTGTTCGAGGGTGCGGGCCGCGATCCATTCGAGGATCAGGAAGGTGAGGAAGGCGGGAATCGCCAGGGTCACCGGATCGTGGAGGGGGTCGAGCAGCGACCCCCACGATTCCTGCAGGGTTTCCCACATCGCAACGACCTCCGATAGCTGTGAACAACCGTCCACATTACCGCTGGTGTGGCTTGCATCACCAGGGCCCTCGAATCGGGACCCGGGTGGCGACTCGCGTCCTCACGATTCCGGGTGGTTCGGTATTGCTGGTAGGAATTGACCCGTCCCGTCGAGACGGGCCGGCCGACGACATCAGGCAGCGCGAGAGGCATGGCATGCACATCACCGCGAGGGTCGACTACGCCGTGCGGACCCTGCTCGAACTCGCGGCGATCGAGGACGGTCGCCTGACGAAGGCGGAGACCCTCGCGACGGCGCAGACCATCCCGCACAAGTTCCTCGAGGCCGTTCTCGCCGACCTGCGTCGCGGTGGGTTGGTGAACAGCCGGCGGGGACCGGAGGGCGGTTACTGGCTCGCGCGACCCGCGACCGAGATCTCCATTGCCGACATCATCCGCACGGTCGAGGGCCCGCTGGCGTCGGTGCGTGGCGAGCGGCCCGAGGACGTCGTCTACAGCGGGGCGGCCGAACGGCTGCAGGACGTGTGGATCGCGGTGCGTGTGAACCTGCGCGCCGTGCTCGAAGAGGTATCGCTCGCGGATGTCGTCACGGGAGACCTCCCCGGTTTCGTAGAGGATCTTACGAAGGATCCGGGCGCCTGGGAGCGTCGCCGGGTGTGAAGCCCGCGATAGGCCGGGAACGCCTGTGGGCGATGTCATAAATTTGCATGACTCTGCAAACTTACAGAACTCTGCAAAATCAGTAACCTGGATGGAGTGACCATCACTCCCGGCCTGCGCGACCGCAAGAAGGCGGCCACTCGTGCGGCTCTCGCGACCGCCGCGGCCGAACTCGCTCGTGAACACGGTCTGGCCGCCGTGACGGCCGATGCGATCGCAGCGCGCGCGGGTGTCTCGACCCGCACCTTCCACAACTACTTCGCGAGCAAGGAAGACGCCGTCCTCGCGTATCTCGAGACTCGGGTCGAGGAGTGGATCGACCTGCTGCGCGATCGTCCCGCCGACGAGGACATCATGGATTCGCTGCTCACGGTGGCCCTGGACGTCGTGCAGAACCCCGACTGGCCGTTCGGCGAGATCGTCGCGTGCATCACCCTGCTCGAGGAGAGCAACGTGCTGTTGTCCCGGCAGATCGAGGTCGAGCGGCGTTCGTCGCAGTTGCTCGTCGAGATCATCGCCGAACGCACCGGCACCGACCCCGATGCCGACCTGTACCCCTCGCTGCTGAACTACGCCGCCATGGGCGCCGTGCGCGCGGCCATGGAGACACACGCGACCGGGACGACGGACCGGTCGGTCGAAGAGCTCATCCGCGAGGCGTTCGACCAGCTCCGACGCGGATTCTCCTGATTCCGGACCTCTGCCCGTTCCGACCATCCGACCCCACCAGGATCTTCCGACATAGAAAGGGTGCCCCGTGGCGACCTACCTGTACCGGCTGGGCAAGTTCGCCCACCGACGGAAGGGCGCAGTGCTGTCCTTCTGGATCGCGCTGCTCGTGCTCTTCGGGGTCGGTGCAGCAACCCTGTCCGGGCCCACCACGGACGCGTTCACGCTTCCGGGCACCCCCGCGCAGAAGACCCAGGACCTCATGGCGGAGCGGTTCCCGTCGACCGAAGATCCGATGAACGGGCTCAGCGCGCGTTACGTCTTCGCCGCGCCCGACGGGCAGACGCTCGACGACCCCGAGAACCTGGCCGCCGTCGACGAGGTCCTCGCCGCGGTCCGCGGCATCGACCGCGTCTCGCCGCCCGCCAAGGTCGACCCCGCCACCGCCTCGCCGGAGGAACAGGCCGGCGCGCTGGTCAACCCGGTCCTCGCCGACGCCGGTCTCGTCGAGCAGATGAAGGCCGTCGCCGCGCAGCAGGGCACCTCCGAAGAGGCTGCGCTGTCCGACGCCCAGGCCCTGTCGCCGCTGAGCGCCGACCGCACCGTCGGCTTCGTCACCGTCCCGTTCGAGGGCGAGATCACCGACGTCGACCAGGCCCTGCGCGACCAGATCTTCGACGCCGCCGAGATCGGCCGTGACGCCGGCCTGACCGTCGAGGTCAGCGGTACGGCTGCCGCCGAGATGGGCATGCCCGGTGGCACCGCCGAACTCATCGGCATCGGCATCGCCGCGATCGTGCTCACCCTGACCTTCGGCTCGCTCGTCGCCGCCGGACTTCCGCTGGTCACCGCACTCGTCGGCGTCGGCATCGGCAGCCTCGGCATCACCATCGCCTCCGGCTTCGCCGACCTCAGCTCGATGACCCCGACGCTGGCGGTCATGATCGGTCTGGCCGTGGCGATCGACTACTCGCTGTTCATCGTCTCGCGCTTCCGGCACGAACTCACCATCACCTCTGATCGCACCGAGGCCGCCGGCCGTGCCGTGGGCACCGCCGGTTCCGCGGTCGTCTTCGCCGGCCTGACGGTCATCATCGCCCTCATGGCGCTGAGCGTCGTCGGCATCCCGTTCCTGTCGGTCATGGGTTACGCTGCCGCGTTCACGGTGCTCATGGCCGTGCTCATCGCCGTGTCGCTGCTGCCCGCCGTGCTCGGACTGTTCGGGGAGAAGGCCTTCGCCGGCCGCATCCCGTTCCTGAACAAGCGCGGTTCCGACGACGACACCCCCAAGGCGGGCGCCAAGTTCGTCGGCCTGATCACGCGACGCCCGGCCATCCCGCTCATCGCCGGTGTGGTCCTCCTCGGTGCGCTCGCGCTGCCCGCCACCGGACTGAACCTCGCCCTGCCGTCGGAGGCCACCGCCGACCCGGCGACCAGCGCCCGCAAGGCCTACGACCTGGTCGACGAGGGATTCGGTCCCGGACGCAACGGCCCGCTGGTCGTCGTCGTCGACACCCAGAACGCCGACGTGGAGGCCCCAGTCGCGTTCGGGGCCGTCGTCGGCAAGCTGTACGAGAACGACGAGGTCGTCAACGCCCAGATCGTCGCGGTGAACGAGGCGGGAGACACCGCCCAGATCCTCGTCACTCCGCGCAGCGGCCCGACCGATCCCGCGACGATGGACCTCGTCCAGAGCATCCGCGACGGCGAGACCGAGCTGAACGAGGAGTTCGGCCTGTCCTACGGCGTGACCGGCCAGACCGCGCTCGAGGGCGACGTCTCCGACAGCCTCCAGAGCGCACTGGCTCCGTACCTCGCGGTCGTCGTCGGCCTCGCCTTCATCCTGCTGATGCTGGTGTTCCGCTCGATCCTGGTGCCGCTCACCGCAACCCTCGGCTTCCTGCTCAGCGTCCTGGCGACCTTCGGTGCCACCGTCGCGGTCTTCCAGGAGGGCTGGGGCGGCCTGATCGCCAACCCGCAGCCCATCGTGAGCTTCATGCCGATCATCCTCATCGGCGTCGTCTTCGGTCTTGCGATGGACTACCAAGTGTTCCTGGTGACGCGTATGCGTGAGGACTACGTCCACGGCGCGAGCGCACTCGAGGCCGTCCGCAGCGGCTTCGCACACGGCGCGCGCGTGGTGAGCGCAGCGGCGATCATCATGATCTCGGTGTTCGCGGCGTTCATCGCCGAACCGGACTCGCTGATCAAGTCGATCGGTTTCGCACTCGCCGCGGCGGTCTTCTTCGACGCCTTCATCGTCCGCATGGTCATCATCCCGTCGGTGATGGCGCTACTCGGCGACAAGGCGTGGTGGCTGCCGAAGTGGCTCGACCGGATCCTTCCGAACGTCGACGTCGAGGGCGAGAAGCTCACCCGCGAGCTCGGTGCCACCGAGCCCGCACCGGAATCCGCACGCGTGTGACGAACCCCCGGGCGGCCACGTACCCGCCGCGGTGGGGGGCCGCCCGGATGGATCGTGAAGATTGCTGCAGGGAGTCGCAGGTAGCGTAATGCCCATGTTGCTACGGCTGTTGCGCCGCTTCATGGCGCCCTATCGGGGTGCCCTCGCGGGGGTCGTACTCCTGCAGCTGGTCGCGACCGGGGGCATGTTGCTGCTCCCGAGTCTCAACGCCGACATCATCGACAACGGCGTGGCGACCGGGGACATCGATTACATCGTCCGGACCGGTCTGCTGATGCTCGTCATCAGCGCCGTCGAGGTCGGCGCCGCGACCGGTGCCGTCTACTTCGCGGCGCGCGCCGCGATGGGCTTCGGCCGCGACGTGCGGCTCGCGCTCGTCCGGAATGTGGGGCGGTTCTCGGCGCGCGAGTTCGGGACGTTCGGTGCCCCGTCGCTGATCACCCGCAACACCAACGACGTGCAGCAGGTTCAGATGCTCGTGCTGATGACCTGCACCATCGTCGTGACCTCCCCGATCATGGGGATCGGTGGCGTCATCATGGCGATCCGCCAGGACCCCGGCACCTCGCTCGTGCTGGTCGTCGCCGTCCCGGTGCTGATCTTCACCATGGCCGCGCTCATCGCGCTCATGCTGCCCGGCTTCCGGGTCATGCAGAAGCGCATCGACTCTGTGAATCGGGTGTTGCGCGAGCAGATCACCGGCATCCGCGTGATCAGGGCATTCGTGCGCGACGAAACCGAGAAGGCCCGCTTCGACGGCGCCAACGACGACCTCACCGCCACCGCCTTGCGCGTCGGCCGCGTGAACTCCGTGCTGTACCCGGCGGTGCTGCTGATCTCGAATGTGAGCACCGTCGGCGTCCTGTGGGTGGGCGCCCACCGTATCGACTCCGGTGCGATGCAGGTCGGCTCCATCACCGCGATGATCACCTACATCGCCCAGATCCTCATGGCCGTGCTCATGACGTCGTTCGTCGCGATCATGGCTCCGCGCGCCGCGGTCTGCGCCGAGCGCATCCTCGACGTGCTCGACACCGAACCGACGGTGTCTTCGCCCGCCGAACCGGTCCGCGAACTCCCGACCCGCGTCACCCTCGAACTCCGCAATGCCGGTTTCTCGTATCCCGGTGCCGACGCTCCCGTGCTCAGCGGGGTGTCGTTCCGCGCCGACCCCGGTTCCACCACCGCGATCATCGGCGGCACCGGATCGGGCAAGAGCACCATGATGCGCCTCGTGCCGCGGCTCATCGACGTCACCGCCGGGCAGGTGCTCGTCGCGGGTGTCGACGTCCGGGCGCTCGACACCGACGTGCTGCGCTCGCGCATCGCCGTCGTGCCGCAAAAGGCCTACCTGTTCTCCGGCACCATCGCCGACAACCTCCGGTACGGACGCGCCGACGCCACCGACGACGAACTGTGGCACGCCCTCGAGGTCGCGCAGGCCGCCGACTTCGTCCACAAGACCGAGGACGGACTGAACACGGTCCTCTCCCAGGGCGGCACCACGGTCTCCGGCGGGCAGCGGCAGCGCCTCGCGATCGCTCGCGCCCTCGTCCGCCGGCCCGCCATCTACCTGTTCGACGACGCCTTCTCCGCACTCGACCCGGCGACCGACGCCCGCCTGCGCGCGGCGCTCGAACCCGAGACGCGCGACGCGTGCGTGCTCATCGTCGCGCAGCGGGTCTCCACCGTGCAGGACGCCGACCGCATCGTCGTCCTCGACAACGGCGTCATGGTCGATTCCGGGACGCATCTCGGTCTGCTCGGCCGGTGCCGGACGTACTCGGAGATCGTCGAGTCGCAGAGGATGGCCACGATATGACGACTCCGGAAGCGGCGGCACCGTCGCGTCTGCGCACCGTCCGCCGGGTGCTCGGCCTGCTCCACCCGCACCGCTACGCCGTCTACTCGGTGCTGCTCTCCGCCTTCCTCGGCGTCGTGAGCATGTCGGTGGCGCCCTTCGTGCTCGGCCGCGGCACCGACGTCATCTTCGACGGGGTGGTGGGCATGCAGTTCCCCGCCGGACAGACCAAGGAAGAAGCCGTCGCCGGTCTGCGCGCCGAGGGCCGCGACCAGTTCGCCGACATGGTCTCGGGGATGGACGTGGTGCCCGGACTCGGCATCGACTTCTCGGCCCTCGGCCGGATCCTCGTCATCGTCCTGGCGCTGTACCTGCTCTCGTCCGGTCTGATCTGGGTCGCCGCCTACGGCCTCAACGAGATCGTGCAGCGCGTCGTGCGCGACATGCGGTCGCGGATCGAACGCAAGATCCACCGGTTGCCGCTGCGGTACTTCGACACGCATTCGCGCGGCGACCTGCTCAGCCGCGTCACCAACGACATCGACAACGTCGCGGCGGGCATGCAGGAGTCCATCTCCCAGCTCGTCCTCGCGGTGCTGACGCTGCTCGGTCTCGTGGTGATGATGCTGTTCATCTCGCCGATGCTCGCGCTCGTCGCGATCCTGACCGTTCCGGCGTCGGTCGTGGCGACGGCAGTGATCGCGCGTCGCTCGCGCAAGCACTTCCTCGCGCAGTGGGAGACGACCGGCAAGCTCAACGGGCAGATCGAGGAAGCCTTCACCGGGCACGAGCTCATCACCGCCTACAGCCGGACCGCGGAGGTGCAGCGACGCTTCACCGACACCAACGAGTCGCTGTACCAGGCCTCCTACCGCGCGCAGTTCGTGTCCGGACTGGTGATGCCGTTCGTGACCTTCCTCGGCAACGTCGGCTATGTCGTCATCGCCGTGCTCGGTGGTCTGCGGATCGCGTCGGGCACCGCGACGCTCGGTGAGATCCAGGCGATGATCCAGTACTCGCGTCAGCTCGTGCAGCCGCTCGCGCAGATCGGCGCGATGGTCAACCTCCTGCAGTCGGCGTCGGCGTCGGCCGAGCGGGTGTTCGCGGTGCTCGACGAACCGGAGGAGGAACCGGAGGTCGCGGCGCCGACGATGCCGTGGAGCCGGCACGGACTCGTCGAGTTCGAGAACGTCGCCTTCTCGTACACCCCCGATCGGCCGCTCATCGAGAACCTGTCGTTGCGGGCCGAACCGGGTCAGATGATCGCGATCGTCGGACCCACGGGCGCCGGCAAGACCACCCTCATCAACCTGATCCTGCGCTTCTACGAGGTCGACGCGGGCCGGATCCTCGTCGACGGCGTGGACATCCGTTCGATGTCCCGCGACGAACTGCGCTCGCGCATCGGCATCGTCCTGCAGGACACCTGGCTGTTCGGCGGCACCATCCGCGAGAACATCGCCTACGGCAATCCGTACGCCACCGAGAACCAGATCATGTCCGCGGCCAGGATGAGTTACGTCGACCGTTTCGTGCGGGCCCTGCCCGACGGCTACGACACGATCATCGACGAGGAGAACGACGGCAACCTCAGCGCCGGTGAGCGTCAGCTCATCACGATCGCGCGGGCGTTCGTGTCCAAGCCGTCGATCCTCATCCTCGACGAGGCGACGAGCTCGGTCGACACCCGCACCGAACTGCTCGTCCAGCAGGCCACCGCGCGATTGCGCGACGACCGCACCAGCTTCGTCATCGCTCACCGCCTGTCGACCATCCGGAACGCCGACCGCATCGTGGTGATGGAGGACGGACGGATCGTCGAACAGGGCACCCACGAGGGGCTGCTCGAGGCGGCCGGTGCGTACGCGAGGCTGTACGACGCGCAGTTCAAGGCACTCGTGGAGTGAACGCGGGAGACTTCGGCGCGGCCTGATACAAAACATTCCGTCCTCGCGGGCGGGACGGGACACTTCTGGCCATGACGGAGGTGCGGACAACAGCGGTACGGTCACCTCTCGATCTCCTGCGCTCTGCGCGACCGGGGGTCTCCGTGCGATCTGGACGGCCGGGGGTCTTCCGGGTCGACGAGACCACACCGGCGGGGCGGATCATGCAGCATCTGCGACGTGGGGGACCGGCGACGCGCACGATGCTCGCCGATTTCACGGGCCTGTCGGCGTCGACGGTCAACCGGGCGGTGACGTCGTTGCTCGAGCACGGGTTGCTGCGCGACCGCCCCGATCTCGCTCCGCGGGGACGGGTGGGACGGCCGCACGTGCCGGTGGAGGTGGACACCGAACGGGGTTTCCTCGCCGGTATCCATCTGGGGGAGCGGGAGACCCGGGTGGTTTCCGGCGACCTGCTCGGACGGGAACTGCACCGGACGACCTTCGCGACACCGGCGTCGGTGTTCGACGTCTTCGCCGCGATCGGTGCGGCGCTGCGGGTGCACGAGTCCCACCAGCGAGGCAGGCAGCCGCTGTGGGCAGGGCTCGCGGTGGGTGGTCTGTACGACGAGCACCGAGGGGCGCTCGACCACCCGCGACTGGGCTGGTGCGAAGCGCCCGTGGACGTGTTGTTCCGGGCGATCGTGCCCACGCCGTACACGGTCGTTCCGTACGTGGAGGCGGTCGCGGAGGTCGAATACCGCCGGTGCGAGAGCGCCTTCCGGCGACGACCCGAGAGCTGGCTGTATCTGTGTGCGGAGGAATCGATCTCGATGGCGTGGCTCGTGGACGGCCTCGCACGGTCCTCGGCCGACGACATCGAATCGTTCTGTGCTGTACTCGAACCGGGGAGTGCCGGTGGCACCGACCCGTCGCCGAACCAGGCGGTGCTCCTCGGCCGTGCGGTCGCGCTGGTGCGCGACGTCGTCAATCCCGACGTGGTGACCGTCGGTGGTGAGCTGTTCACCCGACATGGACGGGAGCGCGAGGACGTGTCCGACGGTTACCGGCAGCAGTCGTCGTACAACGATGTGCCGCTGCGGTTCTCGGAAGCCGATGACGATCTGCGGTCGGCGGCGGCGCTCGGTGCGGCGTCGCGGGTGATGTATGTCGACCCGATCGGCGCGATGCAGGCGCGGTGAGACGACAAGGTCTGGCGCATGCCGCTGACCGAGGTGGGGCGTCAGGCCGCTCCCGTTTCGGAAGGTCGGATTCCGGGAGGTCAGTGCAGCACTTCGCGCGCGGTGCGACGGACCGCATCGGTCAGCGCGTCGAGCACGGGGGAGTCCAGCCGCCACCGCTGCCAGTACAGCGGCACGGCGATCGGGTCGTCCGGGGCCATGCTCACGAGATCGGTCGTGTCGGCGACCATCGCGTCGGGGAGCATGGCCCAGCCCAACCCCAGCCGCGCGGCCTCGACGAATTCGAGGGCGCCCGGAACGTAGTTGCGCGGCGGATTCAGCCGCCGCCGGGTCCGCTTGCGGACGAAGCGATCCTGCATGTCGTCCTTGCGGTCGAAGGTGAGCATCGGGGCCTCCCGCAGTTCGGTGGGGGTCATGCCCTCGGGGAACCAGCGTTCGGCGAAGTCCACGCTCGCCATCGCGTGATAGCGCATGGCGCCGAGCTTCTCGGACGTGCAGCCCTGCACGGGTTCGGGGACGGAGGTGACCGCTGCCATGGCGGTTCCGTCGCGCAACAGATCCGTGGAGTGGAACTCGTCCTCGCGGTGCAGTTCGAACAGGGCTCGGTAGCGCACGGGCATCCGGGCCAGGGCGCGCAGCATCCAGGTGGACATCGAGTCGGCGTTGACGACGAGCGGGATCGTGGCGTAACTCCCGGTGTCGGCGCCGAGACCGAGTTCCTCGGAGGCGTCTTGCTCCAGCCGCGCGACCTGCCGGGCGAGCCGCATCACCACTTCGCCGGCCGCGGTCGCGCTGACGGGCCGGGTCCGTCGCAGCAGTACCTGACCGACGTGTTGTTCGAGCGACTTGATGCGTTGGCTCACCGCGGACGGTGTGACGCGAAGAACAGCCGCCGCACCCTCGAAAGTGCCCTCGTCCAATACCGTTGCAAAAGTGCGAAGTTGAGCGAAGTCGAGATCCACATTAAGAAACTCTAATGCAGGTACAGCAAAATCAACTGTTCTTATCTCGACAGGATTCCTAGCGTCGATGCCATGTCACTCGTCGTCGCCGGATTCGTCACAGGTCTGTCCCTCATCGCCGCCATCGGTGCGCAGAATGCCTTCGTCCTGCGCATGGCGATCGCGCGACGATTCGTGCTGCCTGTGATCGCGATCTGCGTGATCTCCGACGCCGTGCTCATCACCGCGGGCATCGCCGGGATCGCGACGATCCTCGACCGCGCTCCCGGCGCGATCGACGTGATCCGTTGGGCGGGTGCCGCTTTCCTCATCTGCTACGGACTCTTCGCGGCACGTCGCGCGCTGAAGCCGTCGGCACTGTCCGCCGCCCCGGGCGGTGCCGTCACCATCGGCGCGGCCCTGCTGACCTGTCTGGCGCTGACCTGGCTCAACCCGCACACCTATCTCGACACCGTGCTCATGCTCGGTTCGGTGGCCAACCACTACGGCAGCCCCGGCCGGTGGTGGTTCGGTGCCGGGGCGATCACCGCGAGCGTCGTGTGGTTCGCCGCCCTCGGGTACGGGGCCCGCTATCTGCGCGCCTGGTTCGCCAAGCCGTCCTCGTGGCGCATCCTCGACGGTGGCGTCGCGGTCCTGATGCTCGGCCTCGGTGCCGGACTCGTCGCCTCGTCCTGATCACTCATCTGCGTCCCGTGGGGGCGCGGTCGGGCTCGAGATGGCTGAACACCACGACACCGGGCAGCGCCTCGGCGAGATCGGC
Source organism: Rhodococcus sp. 852002-51564_SCH6189132-a (assembly GCF_001665495.1). NCBI lineage: Bacteria > Bacillati > Actinomycetota > Actinomycetes > Mycobacteriales > Nocardiaceae > Rhodococcus > Rhodococcus sp. 852002-51564_SCH6189132-a. The sequence continues at coordinate 9,266 of NZ_LZMJ01000028.1, read as the reverse complement.
CTCGATGCGGTCGAGCAGGTCGTGCCCGGCCCGCACCGTCCAGTCGCCCGGCACCCGCACGACGAGGTAGACGAAGCGCTGACGTCCCGACTCGCGGGTGCGCGGCGGCAGGATCGTCACCACCCCCGGTTCCCGATAGCGGTCGAGGACGGCGTTCACCGCCGTCACGTCCTCCGGGGGAAGAACCGCGTCGAGCATGCCGACGACCGCCTGCCGCACGAGGCCGAAACCGATCCGCAGGATGTTCAGGGCGACGAGGATCGCCACGATCGGGTCGAGCACGTCCCACCCGGACAGCGCGACCAGCGCGACGCCGACGAGCACGCCCGCCGACGTCCACACGTCCGTCAGCAGGTGTTTCCCGTCGGCGACCAGCGTGATCGACCGGTGTGCCCGACCCTGCCGGATGAGCAGCAGACCGACCACGAGATTGAGCGCCGACGATCCGGCCGACAGGAGGAGACCGAGTCCGACCTCGGTCACCGGCTGCGGTGAGATCAGGCGCTCGACCGAGGTCCACAGGATCACCGTCGCGGCGGCGAAGACCATGGTGCCCTCGACCGCGGCGGAGAGGTACTCGGCCTTCCCGTGCCCGAAATCGTGGTTCGCATCGGCCGGCTTCGCGGCGAGACGTAGCGCCGCGAGACCGACGAGCGCCGCGACGAGGTTGACCCCGGATTCGAGTGCGTCCGACAACAGACCCACGGATCCGGTGATCCACGCCGCCGATGCCTTCAGCAGCATCGTCGCGAGCGCGGTCGCCACCGACAACAGCATGAACCGCATCAACAGGCGGTGCTGCTGCGCAGAGGGCACCACCGGTCAGCGCTTGACGAGCGTGAGTTGCATCCCGGTGAGTTCGGTGGCCGTCAGCGCGACGTAGTCGTACTTCGGGGTGGGAACCCACGGCGACAGTCCGAGGGCGTCGATCCGCGCCGCGTCGTCGAAGCTCCGCAGGATCCGGGCGTGTCCGTGCAGCACGACGCTCCATGCGGAGTCCTCGCGGATCTCGTCCACCTCGAAGGCCACCTGCGGGTGCACCGCCAGTTCGGAGAGCTTGCTGCCCTCACCGCTGCGGAAGTACACCGTGCGATCGTCGGTGACGTAGTTGACGGGATAGATCTCCGGTCGTCCGCCGACGACGGTGACGAGGCGGCCCACCTTGCCCGTCGCGAGCAGGTCCCAGCACTGGTCCTCGTCGAGGGGGACGACAGGATCGTCGGTGTTCGGGTTGTCGCGCATCGCGTTCACTCCTCCGGTTCCGCTGCCGTATCCAGCACATCACGAACCGGCTTCCGGCGCAGTGGAACGCTCCGCCGGTTACGGTGAAACCGGCCGTCAGGACCGTGTTCGCCCGATCCGCCGAGAGCAGCCCGAACGAGGAGTGCCGATGTCCGCACAGGCTCCCGCGACCACCTCGAGTTGGCACACCCGCGCCGCGACCGACGTCGCCGAGGCGTTCGAGGTCGATCCGCAACGAGGACTGAGCGCGGACGAGGTCGAACGACGCCGCGGCGAGTACGGCCCGAACCTGCTCGACGAGGCGAAGAAGGTGCCGACCTGGCGACGCGTGCTGTCGCTGCTGGCCGACAGGATGACCCTCGTTCTGGTCGTCGCGGCGGTGGTCAGCGCCACCGTCTCCCGTGAGTGGGAGACCCCCGTCGTCATCTTCGCGGTGATCGCGCTCAACACCGTGCTGAACTACGTGCAGGAATCCCGGGCCGAGAGCAGCCTCGCTGCGTTGAAGAAGATGTCGGTGTCCACCAGCCGGCTGCTGCGCGACGGTCGCGGGACGGAGGTGCCGCGCGCCGAACTCGTCCCCGGAGACGTGGTGCTCCTCGAGGCCGGCGACACCGTCCCGGCCGACGGCCGACTCGTCACCGCCGTCCGGCTGCAGGTCGCCGAGGCCGCCCTCACCGGCGAATCCCAGCCCGTCGACAAACAGGTCGACGTCGTCGACGATCCCGACGCACCGCTCGGCGACCGCACCGACATGCTGTTCATGAACACCGAGGTCACACGCGGACGTGCCGCGATGATCGTCACCGGAACGGGCATGCGCACCGAGATGGGAGCCATCGCAACCCTTCTCGGAGCGGCAGGTGTCGAACAGACGCCGCTGCAACGACGCATCGGCCAGCTCGCCCAGGCCCTGACGATCATCGCGATCGTGACGGTGGCGCTGGTGTTCGTCCTCGGACTGCTGCGGGGGCAGACCTGGTCGGATCTCCTCGTCACCGCGGTGTCGCTGGCGGTCGCGACGATCCCCGAAGGGCTCACGGCCGTCGTCGCCTTCACCCTGGCGATGGGAGCCTCACGCCTCGCGGCCCGCGGCGCGATCGTCAAACGACTCGCCGCGGTCGAGACACTCGGCAGCACCACCCACATCTGCACCGACAAGACCGGCACCCTCACCCTCAACGAGATGACGGTGCAGCGACTGCTCGTCGCGGGTCGTGCCTTCCGCGTCACCGGCACCGGGTACGGAACCGACGGCAAGATCCTTGTCGGCGACGGCCTGCCCGCACCGGACTTCACGGACGCACTGCTCGGGATGGGACTGTGCAACGACGCGACCGTGCGCAACGGAATACTGGTCGGCGATCCCACCGAGGGCGCCCTCGTGGTGCTCGCCGAGAAGGGCGGCATCGACGTCGAGGGTGCGCGGGCCGCGCTGAACCGCATCGCGGAGGTGCCGTTCGACTCGGACTACAAGTACATGGCCACCTTCCACACCCTGCCGAACGGCGGATACCGCTGTTTCGTGAAAGGTGCACCGGGTGTGCTCCTCGACCGTGCCACCTCGATCGCCGGTCCCGACGGTCCGATTCCACTCGACGACGACGGTCGCGCGAGGATCCACCGGGCCGTGGAGGCGCTCGCGTCGGAAGGTCTGCGAACTCTCATGATCGCCGGGCGCGACCTCGACGCCGTTCCCCGCGGCGACACCGATGCCCTGCAGGAGAAGGTGGCCGACCTGACGATCCACGCGATCGTCGGCATCGTCGACCCGCCGCGGACCGAAGCCGAGGATGCGATCGCCGTCGCCCACGAGGCGGGCATCTCGGTGCACATGATCACCGGCGACCATCTGGTGACGGCCTCCGCGATCGCCGAGGAACTCGGAATCCGAGGGTCGGCTGCCTCCGGTGCGGATCTCGACAAACTCACCGACGACGAACTGCGCCGGAGGGCAAAGGAATTCGGTGTCCTCGCCCGCGTGGCGCCCCAACACAAGATCAGGTTCGTCGAAGCGCTGCAGGCCGACGGGCAGATCGTCGCGATGACGGGCGACGGCGTCAACGACGCTCCCGCGCTCGAACAATCCGACATCGGTGTGGCCATGGGCATCACGGGAACCGACGTCTCCAAGGGCGCCGCGGACATGATCCTCACCGACGACAACTTCGCGACCATCGTCGCCGCCGTGGCCGAGGGACGCGGAATCTACGACAACATCATCAAATTCGTGAAGTTCCAGCTCACCACGGCGTGGGGCTTCGTCCTGATCTTCCTGACGGCCGGTGTGCTCGGCCTCGCGGGTGGCGCGCCCTTCAGCGCACTGCAGATCCTGTGGGTGAACATCATCATGGACGGACCGCCGGCGCTCGCGCTCGGTGTCGACCCGACCGCCCCCGACGCGATGCGGCGACGACCGCGGCCCGCGAACGAGGCGCTGCTCGAACGCTCCCGGGTCCAGCGCATCCTCGGCCTCGGCATCGTGATGACGGTGGGCACGATCGCGGTCCTGCACTTCGGGCCGGAACTGTTCCCCGACAGTGCATCCGACCCGTTGTTCGCCACCACTCTCGCGTTCACGACATTCGTCTTCTACCAGGTGTTCAACCTGTTCAACGTGCGCTCGGATCTCGGATCGGTGTTCTCGGCGCAGACGTTCACCAACCACACCATCTGGATCGCGATCGGCGCCGTCGTCGTCCTTCAGATCTGCGTCGTGCAACTCGGCGCCCTGCAGGGATTCATGGACACCACCTCGCTCACCTCCGAGCAGTGGCTGCTCGCGGTCGCCGTCGGCTCGTCCGTGCTGTGGGTGGACGAGATCGGCAAGTTCGTCGCCAGGAGGATCGAGGCGCGCAGGGCCGAGCGGGCGGATACGACCTTCCTCACCTGACGATCGGGAGATGGCGGAACTCACGTCGCCGCGGGGAGAAGTGTGAGGCCGGACTGCCCCAGAATGGAGGCTGCCCCCGCGTCGCTCCCCCAGCGCGCCCGCGTCCCGGCCCGCACGACCTCCGGCTCCGGGACCCTCGACAGATCGAAGGTTTCCTCACCGATGACGACCACGGCTTCCGGCCGCCCACTCGACGATCCTGCCCACACCGACTCCGGACATCCCGCGCGCACGCTCGTGATGTGGGCGCTCGCCCTCGGTGGGTTCGGGATCGGAACCACCGAGTTCGTCGCCATGGGGTTGCTCCCCGAGATCGCGACGAGCATCGGGGTCTCCGAACCCACCGCGGGCCACGTCGTCTCCGCCTACGCGGCCGGTGTCGTCGTCGGTGCCCCGCTCATCGCGACGATCGCCGCCCGCGTGCCGCGCAAGACACTGCTGGTCGCGCTGATGGTCGCGTTCACCCTCGGGAACGCCGCCACGGTGCTGGCCCCGAACTACGGTCTGCTCGTCGTCTCCCGCTTCGTCGCCGGCCTGCCGCACGGCGCGTACTTCGGGGTCGCCGCACTGGTCGCGGCGCACCTCGCCGGACCCGGTCGCCGCGCGCGGGCGGTGTCGCTGGTGATGATGGGGCTGTCGGTGGCGAACGTCGTCGGGGTGCCCGCTGCCTCGTGGCTCGGCATGGCGCTGGGCTGGCGCGCGGCGTTCGTGCTGGTCGCGGTGATCGGAGTGGCCACCATCGTCGCTCTCGCCGCCTGGGTGCCGACACTGTCGATACCGACGACCAGCGTGCGGGTCGAACTCGGGGCGTTGAAGAGCAGCACCGTCTGGCTCACGCTCGCCGTGGCCGTCATCGGCTTCGGTGGTGTGTTCGCGGTGTACACCTACATCAGCACCACGCTGACCGACGTCGCCGGAGTGTCGAGATCGCTGGTGCCGGTCGCGCTGATGCTCTTCGGCGTGGGCATGGTCGTCGGCAATGCCATCGGTGGTTGCGTCGCCGACCGCGGTGTGATCCCCGGCGTCTACGCGTCGATCACCTCGCTCGCGGTGCTGCTCGCGCTGTTCGTCGCCGCAGCCCACAACCCGTGGACCGCCTTCGTGATGGTCTTCGGCCTGGGTGTCGGATGCGCCGCGGTGGGCCCGGCCCTGCAGGTGCGGTTGATGGACGTCGCCGAGGACGCCCAGACGCTCGCGGCGTCGCTGCACCACGCCGCGTTCAACCTGGCCAACGCGTTCGGTGCGTGGATCGGCGGGATCGTGATCGCGGCCGGGTTCGGCTACACCGCTCCCGCCGCGGTCGGTGTGCTGCTGGCGCTCGCCGGTGTCGCCGTGTTCGCGATCTCCGTCCGCCGCCGCGAGAAGGCCGCACCTTCCCGACGTGATTGGATACGGAAGTGACCGATTCCAGCATTCCGACCCCGCCCGATCCCTTCTTCACGGTCGGAGCGCGTCTCGACAACGGACTCGGCCGCACGGGCACGATCCACACCCCGCACGGAGACATCCGCACCCCGGCCTTCGTCCCGGTGGGCACGAAGGCGACCGTCAAGGCGGTGCTGCCCGAGACGATGGCCGAGCTCGGCTCGCAGGCGCTGCTCGCCAACGCCTACCACCTCTACCTGCAGCCCGGCTCCGACATCGTCGACGAGGCCGGCGGGCTCGGGAAGTTCATGAACTGGCCCGGTCCGACCTTCACCGACAGCGGCGGCTTCCAGGTCATGTCGCTCGGAGCCGGGTTCAAGAAGGTCATCGCGATGGAGTCCGTCGGTGTCCAGAACGACGACGTCATCGCCAAGGGCAAGGAGCGGCTCGCCCACGTCGACGACGACGGGGTGACCTTCAAATCGCACCTCGACGGGTCGCGGCACCGGTTCACCCCCGAGGTGTCGATGCGTATCCAGCACGAGCTCGGCGCCGACATCATGTTCGCCTTCGATGAGCTCACGACCCTCATGAACACCCGCGGCTACCAGGAACGCTCCCTCGAACGGACCCAGGCGTGGGCGGTGCGGTGCATCGCCGAGCACGAGAAGCTCACCGCCGAACGCGCTCGCCGCCCCTACCAGGCGTTGTTCGGCGTCGTGCAGGGCGCGCAGTACGAGGACCTGCGACGACAGGCATGCCGGGGCCTCGAGTCCATCGTCGGCGAGACCGGCCGCGGATTCGACGGCTACGGCATCGGCGGTGCGCTCGAGAAGCACAATCTCGGCACGATCGTGCGGTGGTGCACCGAGGAGCTGCCCGAGCACAAGCCGCGACACCTGTTGGGCATCAGCGAACCCGACGACATCTTCGTCGCGGTCGAGCACGGCGTCGACACCTTCGACTGCGTCAATCCGTCGCGGGTCGCGCGCAACGCCGCGATCTACCACCCCGACGGCCGGTTCAACATCAACACCAGCCGTCACCGGCGCGACTTCACGCCGATCGACGAGAACTGCGACTGCTACACCTGCCGGAACTACACGCGCGCGTACATTCACCACCTGTTCAAGGCGAAGGAGATGCTCGCCTCGACGTTGTGCACGATCCACAACGAACGGTTCACGGTGCGCCTCGTCGACGACATCCGGGCGAACATGGAGAACGGCACGCTTGCCGAGTTCAAGGCCGAGACGCTCGGCCGGTTCTACGCGAGCCGGCGTCGGGCCTGAGTCGTCAGGGCGTGAGTCGTCAGGCGTAGGAGGGTTCGCGCTTCTTGACGTACGCGATCACGCGGTAGGTCACCGGGAGCACGACGATCTCGACCAGCGTCTTCCACAGGAACCCGACGATCACGAAGTTGACGAAGTCGGCCCAGGTCGTGATGCCGATGGCCCCTGCGGCGATCGAGCAGAAGATGAGGGTGTCGGCGAACTCGCCGACGACGGTCGACCCGATCAGCCGCGCCCACAGGTGCTTCTCCCGGGTGCGTTCCTTGATGCGGACGAGCACGTACGAGTTGAGCAACTGCCCGACCGCGTACCCGGCGAGCCCGGCGATCAACATCCGGGGCACCACACCGAGGACGTTCTCGAAGGACTCCTGACCGGCGTAGAAGTCGGCCGGGGGCAGCTGCTGCGTGATCCAGAAGCACAGCGCGGACAGCGCGACCGCCCCGAAGCCGTAGAAGACGGCGCGGCGGGTGGCCGCGAAGCCGTACACCTCGCTGAGCACGTCGCCGAGGATGTAGGCGAGGGGGAACAGGAAGAACCCGCCGTCGGTGATGATCGGCAGGATCTGCAGCGGCCCGACGGTGAGTTCGGAGCCGGTGAAGAACGCGATGCCCTTCGTCGCGGAGATGTTGGAGATCATCAGCACCGCGGTGAACAGCACGACGATCCCCGTGTACGGGCTGCGTCCCACGCGCGCGAAGGCGGCGTGGTCGAAGAGGGCGGGGGAGGTGTTCGATCCGTGCTCGGTCACCCGGACATCCAAGCATCTCCGCGGGGTGATCACGAAGTTGCGGACCGTCTGTACGTGCGCGAACACCCCATATGCGACGAACGGGTCCCGTCCTGACGAGGACGGGACCCGGAGCGCACGGGAGATCAGGACTTACGTACCCGGGTGCCGCCGGCGAACTTGTCGTGGAAACCCTGCTTGTTGCCGTCCTGCTCGATGGTGACCGCGATACCGATGTATGCGGCGAGCGACAGCAGACCGGCGAGGAAGCCCAGCAGCGGGACGCCGGTGAGGATCTGCAGCGCGACGAAGGCGTTGCGCTTGGCGGCCTGCTCGAGGGTGGGGTTACCACCGGTAGGGCCGGCCACCGACAAGCCGAGGAGCTTCTTGCCGATGGTCGCGCCCCGAGCGGACTCCATGTACGTCCAGTAGCCGAAGGCGACGACACCGCTGACGACCGTCATGAAGAAGTCCACGAAACCGCTTCCACCGCTCGCGAGGATCATGATCGCGCTCAGGATCCCCATGGGGATACCAACGATGAGGCCGTCGATGATGCGGGCGCCGAGACGCGGGAGCAGTTCCCCCGGGGTGCCGGCACCGGAATTCGGATCCGGGCCGGGGAATCCCGGGCCGCCGAACCCACCGTCCTGCGGCGCCCCGTACGGGGGTGCACCGTACTGAGGAGCGCCGAACTGGGGCGCACCGAATTGGGGCGTTCCGTTCTGCGGGGTTCCGTGCTGAGGAGCGCCGTACTGGGGGCCACCGTTCTGGGGCGCGCCGTACTGCGGGAACTGCTGGGTGTAATCGGGCGGGGTGGCGCCGTACGAGGGGGCGCCGGGATGAGCGCCCGTCGCCCGAGGATCCTGCTGAGGGGGTGGATAGCCACCAGTGGTCACTTATGTCTCCCTTGTCGCGATCGGCATGGCAACGCGCCACGGTACAGCGTGCCGTGGCGCGTCGGTAGATATGCCTACGGATGCGACGGGGAGGGTCCCGCCGGGGTTGTGTCAGGCCGCTACGGGACCACCCGTGGTGACCCGGTAGGCGTACGTGACGGCGATGATCGACACCGGCACGGTGACCAGCAGGCCGATCAGGCACAACAGGGCACCGAGGAGATTGATGCCGAGCAGTGCGAGGGCGAGCAACACCAGCGTTCCCGCATTCGATTTGACGGCATTGAAGCTCGACTTGATCGCGGTGACGGCATCCTGATTGCGATCGATGACGAACTGCATCGTCCACCACGCGAAGAACGCGAACACCAGGCCCGGGAGGATGCACAGCACGAGACCGATCGACGTGCCGATGCCCACGAGCAGACCTGCGAGGATGACCGCACCGATCGGGCCGATCTGGAGGAACGTCCCGAAAGCGGGGCGCTGTCCGTCGGTTTCGGCCAGCGCCCCGCGCACGAAGGCGGCCTGGATCAGGTATCCGACGATCGCCGAGACGATGCTGCCGATGGCGCTCAGGAAGGTGAAGTCCGTCGCCTCACCGGTGAAGTCGAACCCGTTGAAGATGCCGCTGATCAGGCCCTGGATGACGAACGCGGCAAGCATGAAGACGATCCACACGCCGGCGTTACCGCTGAACTTCGACCAGCCGTAGGAGATCGCGTCGCCGACATTCAGCTGATTCGGAGGCGGACCACCGAAGCTCCCGGCGCCGTACGCACCCGGAGGGGGCGGGTAGTCACCACCCGACGGGGGAGGCGGATAGTTCCCCGGCGGCGGGTAGTTGC
>NZ_LZMJ01000027.1:0-33370 GCF_001665495.1 Rhodococcus sp. 852002-51564_SCH6189132-a | reverse complement strand
CCCCCCCCCCCGCCCCGCCGCCGCCCCGCCCCCCCCCCCCCCCCCCCGGCCCCCCGGCCCGCGGCCCCCCCCCCCGGGCGCCTCCCCCCCCCCCCCCCGGCGCCCGCCCCCCGCCCCCCCCCCCCCCCGGGGGGGGGCCGGTCGGCGTATCAGGGGTCGAGACATCCCACCGTAGGGCTGGTTAGGGTAGCCTACGCATGCCGACACTGTCGGTGCCCGCACGCGTACCCCGAACAGCAGAAGGAAGTCGCATGGCCATCCCGAGCATCGATCCGTACGAGTTGCCTACCAGCGACGAGATTCCCGCTGCTCGGGTGGACTGGACGATCGATACGTCCCGCTGTGCACTGCTGATCCACGACATGCAGAAGTACTTCATCGACGCCTACCGGCGCGATGCCGAACCCCTCGCGACCGTGGTGCCCAACATCGTCCGCCTCCGCGAGGCGTGCCTGGCCGCCGGTATCCCCGTCGTCTACACGATGCAGCCCGGCGACCAGCATCCGTCGCGTCGCGGCATCCTTGCCGACTTCTGGGGCGTCGGGCTGAGCACCGGCCGCGACACCGAGGTCATCGACGAACTGACCCCCGGCCCGGACGACATCCAGGTCACCAAGTGGCGCTACTCGGCGTTCCAGCGCACCGACTTCCGTCAGCTGCTCGCGCACAACGGCCGCGACCAGCTCATCGTCACCGGCGTCTACGCACACATGGGCTGTATGCTCAGCGCCGCCGACGCCTTCATGAGCGACGTCGCGCCGTTCATGGCCCTCGACGCCACCGCCGACTTCTCCCGCGACGAGCACCTCATGGCGCTCCAGTACGTCGCCAAGCGGGTCGGCCGGGTCGAGACCACGGACGCGCTGATCGAGTCGATTACCGCGTCAGCGCGTCGCCGCGACCGCGAGACCGAAGAACTCACCGCATCGCTGCGCTGACCGGCACGGTCCGAGAATCGGGAACTTCAGCACATGCAGCGAATTCTTCTGTCCGGCAAGATCCATCGCGCGACCGTCACCCACGCGGATCTGCACTACGTCGGATCGGTGACGATCGACCGCGACCTGCTCGATGCCGCGGACATCCGCGAGGGCGAACTCGTGCACATCGTCGACATCGACAACGGGGCACGGCTCGAGACGTATGCGATCGAGGGGGAGCGCGGGTCGGGTGTCATCGGCATCAACGGTGCTGCGGCACGGCTCGTTTCGCCCGGCGATCTCGTGATCATCCTGTCCTACCGCACCGTCGACGACGCGCATGCCCGCGACTTCCGGCCGCGCATCGTGCACGTCGACGGGGTGAACACGATCGTCGAACTCGGCGCCGATCCGGCACAACCCGCCCCCCGGCGCCCCGCATCAACTCTCACCGCGCTGACGCGGGAAGCGATTTCGGTGCTCTCGACGTCGCCAGGCGCGGTCGAGAACACCGAAACAGAGCACACAGGAATCGTCTAGGTGGTGCCGCGACGACGCGCCTCGAGCGTCTCGACGGCCTGCTCGCGCAGCAGCCGCAGGCGGGCCAGCGGGCGATCGGACTCGGGGCTGCGCCAGTAGCCCGACGCGTCGAGCATCGGCTTGGCGATGCCGAGTCGCTTCGACACCGCGCGCAGTTCCTTCACGATCGATGCCTCGCCGGCGATCCACATCCAGCCCTCACCGCCGCGCGGCGCACCCGACTCGACGGCCTCGGCGAGCACGGTGGCGTCGGAGACTCCGGGACGACGGTGCACCCACCTCACGCCCGCGAGATCGGACTGTTCCTCCTGCGGACCGTCGACCAGCGCGAAGACGTGCATCGGCACCGTGCCACCGTAGGTCTCGACGAAGCGCCCCAGTGCGGGTAGTGCGGTCTCGTCGCCGGCGAGCAGCCACCAGTCGGCGCCCTGCGGCGGGATGATCGCGACCTTGGGTCCCGCGAGGTGGAGCACGCTGCCGGGTTCGGCGGTGCGGGCCCAGTTACCGGCGGGGCCGTGTCCGTGCAGGACGAAGTCCAGATCGAGCTCCCCGGCCACGGGATCGAAGCGACGCACCGTGTAGGCGCGGGCCACGGGTGCGGGCTTGCGGGGCCAGTGCAGGTGCCCGTCGTGCTGTTCGGGCAGGGCAGGGGTCTCGCTGCCGGGTTCGGGCAGGAAGATCTTGACGTAGTCGTCGGCACCCTCGGTGGTGAACGCCGGGGCATCGTAGTCGCCGCTGCGGAAGGCACCGAGCTGCTCGCCGCCCAGGGTGATCCGACGCATCCGCGGTGTCACGTCCACCGCGCGGAGCACGGTCAGGCGCCGCAGGACGATGGGCAGGGAGACGCGGGTCGGGGGCGTCGTCACCGGCATGGTGAGCTCCTTCCGGACGGGACCGGCCGGACAATTCGGGCGGGCGCGTCGCTGCTGGTATGGTTAGGCGGCCCTAACTATATCCGGACGGAGGGGCGGATCCGAGGGGGCGGGTCCAGGAATGCCGAGGAGTACCCGTGGAATCGATCGTGCCTCTGCCGTTGACCGCTGCCCAGGCGGGAATGTGGTTCGCGCAGACGATCGACCCCTCGAACGCGACACTCGTCACCGGGCACTTCCTCGAGATCGACGGCGCCATGGATCCGGACGTGCTCGCCCGCGCCGTCCACACGGTCTTCGACGAATCCGCCGGACTGCGCGCCCGGATCGCCGTCGTCGACGAGGTACCCGTCCAGTTCCCCGGTGCCCATCCGGCGCCGGAGATCGAGGTCACCGACCTCACCGCCGACGCCGATCCGCGGCGGACGGCCGTCGACACGATGCGCGCGATCCTGCGCGTGCCGATGGATCCGACGGCCGAAGCCGGCATCGGCGCCCGGGTGTTCGTCCTCGGACCGGACCGTGTCCTGCTGTTCCTGCGCGCCCACCACGCCTTGCTCGACGTCTACGGCTACAGCCTGGTCGAACGCCGCATCGTCGCCGTGTACACCGCACTCGTGCGCGGCGAGGACGTCCCGCCCGCGACCTTCGGCTCCGTCGAGCAGGTCGTCGCCGAGGACGAGGAGTACCGCAGCGGCGAGCGCATCGTCGCCGACCGCGACTTCTGGACCGAGACGCTGCATGGTGCACCCGACGCGCTCGGCCTCGCGGAGACCGCGGTGCCGGCCGCGTCCTCGCTCGCCCGCGCGGTGGTCACCGAATCGGTGCAGGTCCCCGGGGACGTCGCCGAGGCGCTCGACGTAGCGGCACGCCGCGCCGGGGTGGGCTGGCCCGACCTCGTCACCGCCGCGACCGCCGCCTATCTCGGCCGGGTCACCGCGGTCCGCGACGTGGTGCTCGGCTTCCCGGCCATGAACCGGATGGGCAGCGTCGCCGCGAAGGTGCTCACCACCGCCGTCAATGTCGTGCCCCTCCGCATCGAGGTCGCTCCGGAGGCGAGTCTCGCGGCGCTCGCCGCCGACGTGCGCGCCACCGTCGCTGCGCAGGGACGCCACAGTCGCTACCGGGGCGAGGACATCCACCGCGACCTGCGTCTGCCCGCGACCAGTCCCGGTCCGGTGGGCCCGACGGTCAACATCAAGCCGTTCGGCGACACCGTGCGATTCGGCGACGCGACCGCCACCGTGCACTCGCTCGCGCGCGGTCCCGTCCACGACCTCGCGGTGGTCGCCCGTCGTGTCGACAGCACCCGCGCACTCGAACTGACCCTCGACGCCGACGCCGACCGGTACACCGCCGAGGAGGTCGCCGGTCACGCCGCGGCCATCGCGCGACTGCTCACCTTCGCCGCCCGGGAGGACGCGGACGAACGTCCTCTCGCCCATGCCGACCTGCTGAACCCGGATTTCCGCGCCGATCTCGAATCCCGTTGGCAGGGAGTCGTATCCGAGTCTGTCGCGCCCGACGCGATGGATCTGTTCGACGCGCAGGTGGCCGCCGCCGGTGCCGCACCCGCGCTCGTCGCCGGCGCCGACCGTCTCACCTACGCCGAACTCGACGCGCGCATCGATGCCGTCGCAGGCGAACTCGCACGGGCTGGTGCGCGGTGCGAGGTGACGGTCGCGCTCGCCCTGCCACGCACCGCCGACATGGTGGTCGCGCTCCTCGCCGTGCTGCGGACGGGCGCGGCGTACCTGCCGCTCGATCCCGCCTTCCCCGCCGAGCGACTCGAGTACATGCTCGACGACGCGCGACCGGCGATCCTGCTCACCACCGACGACTTCGCCGACCGTCTCGGCGCATCGACCCCGGACGCCACGGCGGTCTTCCGTGACGGCGTCCTGCACTGGCGCGGCGACGTCCCCGTCGGCACCACGCCTTCCGAGCGAGTTGTGCCCGACCAGTCGGCATATGTCATCTACACCTCGGGTTCGACCGGCCGGCCGAAGGGTGTCGTGCTCTCGCGCGGCGCACTCGCCCGCTTCGTCGACGCCGCGACCGATCTCGCCGGAATCGGCACGCACACTCGGCTTCTCGCCCTGACCACCCTGTCGTTCGACATCTCGGTGCTCGAACTGATCGTGCCGCTGTGCCGCGGCGGGGCCGTCGTGCTCGCGGGCGACGACGAGGCGCGCGATCCGGCGGCCCTGGCCGCGCTCGCCGCCACCGAGTCGGTGGACTGCATCCAGGCCACCCCGTCGCTGTGGGGCGCGATCGTCGAACACGACGGTCTGGATCTCGCCGGTGCGGACGTGCTCGTCGGCGGCGAGGCCCTGCCCGCCGTCCTGGCCGGAACCCTCGCCGCGCGAGCGTGTTCGGTCGTCAACATGTACGGCCCCACCGAGGCGACGGTGTGGTGCACCTCCGCTCCGGTCGCGCCGGATCTGCCGTGGACCGGGTCGGTGGGCCGCCCCTATCCGGGAACCGGTGTGCGCGTGCTCGACCGGCAGTTGCAGCCCGTGCCGGTCGGCGCGGCCGGTGAGCTGTACGTCGTGGGGCAGCAGCTCGCGCGCGGCTACCGCGGCCGCCCCGACCTCACCGCGGCCCGCTTCGTCGCCGATCCCTTCGGCGCCGGCCGGATGTACCGCACGGGCGATCTGGTGCGCTGGACCGCCGACGGCACCCTGCAGTATCTCGGACGCGGCGACGACCAGGTCAAGGTCCGCGGACACCGCATCGAGCTCGGTGAGATCGAGACCGCCGCAGCGCAATTCGCCGGTGTGGCGCAGGCCGTCGTGGTCGCCCGGCCCGACGCCACCGGAGCGGCCCGCCTCGTGGGCTACGTGACCGGCACCGACGTCGACAGCGCAGCACTGCACGACTTCCTCCGCACACGTCTGCCCGAGTACATGGTGCCGTCGCTGACGGTCGTGCTCGACGAGTTCCCGCTCACCGCGAACCTCAAGGTCGACCGCAAGGCACTGCCCACCCCGGAGATCGGCGCCCCCGACACCGGTCGCGATCCCGAGACCGCCACCGAACACACCCTCGCCGGTGTCTTCGCCGACCTGCTCGGACTCCCGGCCGTCGGTGTCGACGCCGACTTCTTCACCCTCGGCGGAACGTCGCTGTCCGCCACCCGTCTCGTCGCCCGGATCCGCTCGGTGCTGGACGTCGAGGTGTCGCTGCGCGACGTCTTCGACGCTCCCACCGTGGCCGAATTGGCCGTGGTGGTCGACGGCGCGAGCCCGGCACGTCCCCGCTTCGTCGCAGGACCGCGACCGGCGCGGATCCCGCTGTCGTCGGCCCAGCAGCGCCTGTGGTTCCTCGACCGTGCCCAGGGACCGTCGCCGACCTACAACATCCCCTTCGCCCTCGAACTGCGCGGCCGGCTCGACGCCGGCCTGCTCGACCGTGCGCTGGTGCACGTCGTCGCCCGGCACGAGGTGCTGCGCACCGTCGTCGACGTCGTCGACGGTGAGCCCGTGCAGGTCGTCGCCGACACGCCGTCGACGGTCCTGCAGGTCGCGGAGGCGCGCGACGGGAATGCCGCGGCACTTCTCGACGCGGCCGCGCAGGCATCCTTCGATCTGGGACAAGACCGTCCGTTCCGTGCGCATCTCGTGCGACGCGCACCGGATGACGCGATGCTGCTGCTCGTCGTGCATCACATCGCCGGCGACGAGTGGTCGGCCGAGACGGTCTTCGCCGACCTCGCCGCCGCCTACGCCGATCTCTCTGCGGGTCGTGTGCCCGACGACGCGCCGCGTCCCCAGTACGCGGACTTCGCGGTGTGGCAGCGCGGTCTCGCCGACGACCCCGCCGCCGCCGTGCTCCGCGACCGCGACCTCGCGTTCTGGTGCTCCACCCTTGCCGGAGCACCGGAGGAACTCGCCCTGCCACACGACCGTCCGCGACCCGCGGTGCCGAGCCACCGCGGCGGCGAGGTACACGTGCAGGTGGGTTCGGAACTGTCTGCGGCCCTTCGGGATACGTGTTCCCGTTCCGGGACGAGCATGTTCATGCTCACCCACGCCGCCGTGGCCGCCCTGTTCACCGCGCTCGGGGCGGGCGACGACATCGTGCTCGGCGCGCCCGTCGCGGGTCGCGCCGACAGCGGACTCGAGGACATCGTCGGATTCTTCGTCGACACCATCGTCCTGCGCACCGATCTGTCCGGCGATCCCGATACCGCCGAGATTCTGACGCGCGTACGGCACGCCGACCTCGCCGCCCTGGCCCACGAGGAGGTGCCCTTCGACGAGGTGGTCGACGCCGTCGGTGTCACCCCGTCGCTCGCGCGGCACCCGCTCTTCCAGACGATGGTGCAGTACCGCACCGAACCGGTCGTCCCGCAGATCGGCGACACCACCGCGACCGTGTCGTATCTGTCCACCGGCACGTCGAAGTTCGATCTCACCGTCGACTTCGTCGACGCGGACGACGGCCTGTCGATCCGCTTCGAGTACGCCGAGGACCTCTATGACCGTACGAGCGTACGGACCCTCGGGCAGCGTCTGCTGTCGGTGCTCGCGGCCTTCGCCGACCCCGAACCGCGACACCTCTCATCGATCGACGTGCGCACCGACGAAGAGCGCGCCGCCGACACCGTCGCGACGGTGCCCGCCACCACGCAGCTGCTGCCGGACCTGCTCGCGGCGGCCTTCGCCGCCCGCCCGGATCACCCGGCGCTCGTGTTCGGCACCGAGACGTCGAGCTATCGGGAATTCGGGGCGCGCGTGCACCGTTCGGCTCGCGCGCTCGCCGAACGGGGTGTCGGGCCCGGCAGTGTCGTCGCGGTCGCGGCGGCACGGTCCGACGCCGCCGTGGTGGCGCTGGCCGCCGTCGTGGTCTCCGGTGCCGCCTACCTGCCCGTCGACCTGTCGTACCCGCCGGCGCGCATCGAGTTCATGCTCACCGACGCCGCACCCGATCTCGTGCTTGTGGATACGGAAGGCGCCGTGCCCGGAGAGGCACCGGAGCTGACCCTCGCCGCACTGGCCGAGGCGGCGCAAGGCTACTCGGACGCACCGATCACCGACCTCGACCGCAGCCGCCCGCTGCATCCGGCGGACGGGTCGTACGTCGTCTATACCTCCGGTTCGACGGGTGTGCCCAAGGGTGTCGTCGGAACCGCTGCGGCGCTGGCGAACCGGTTGGCTTGGCAGGCGGCACGCGTCCGCCCGGCCGGCGACGACGTGCGCCTGGCCAAGAGTTCGCTGAGCTTCATCGACGGATCGACCGAGTTGTTCGCCGGTCTTCTCTCCGGCGCGACGATGGTCCTGGCCGACGACGCCGCCTCCCGCGACGCCGAGACCCTCGCCGATCTCGTCGTCCGGCACCGCGTCCGGATGCTCACCGCGGTGCCGAGCCTCGCCGAGACCGTCGCCGCTCTGCGCCCCGAGGCCGCGGAACTCGTCGACACGTGGTTCCTCAGTGGAGAACCCCTCGGCGCGAGCGTGATCGCGGCACTGCCGGGCGCACGGGTGATCAACTCGTACGGTTCATCGGAGGTCGCCGGCGACGTCACGATCTGGACGGCGCCGGGCTCCGACGTCGACCGCGTCCGCATCGGTGCCCCAGTCGACGGCGTGACCGCGCGCATCCTCGACCGGCACCTGCGTCCCGTCCCGGACGGGGTGACCGGCGAACTCTACGTCGGGGGAGTGCAGTCCGCCCGCGGCTATCTCGGCCGCCCGGATCTGACCGCGGCGCGGTTCGTCGCCGACCCCACCGGCAGCGGCACCCGGCTCTTCCGCACCGGGGACCTGGTGCGGCGCAACGCCTCCGGAGAACTCGAGTTCGTCTCGCGCGCCGACCACCAGCTGAGCCTGCGCGGTTTCCGCATCGAACCCGGCGAGGTCGAGGCCGCATTGCTGCGGCACCCGGCGGTGACCGCGGCCCTCGTCACCGTGCGCCCGTCGGCGTCCGGGACCGATCTGCTCGTCGGTTACGTCGTCGCCGATCCGGCCGCGCCGCGTCCGGCGGCCATCGACCTGCAGGACCATCTGCGGACCGTGGTGCCGGACTACATGATTCCCGCGGTCTTCGCCGTGCTCGACGCCATGCCGGCCCTGCCCAACGGCAAGGTCGACCGCGCGGCTCTGCCCGATCCCGCACAGAGCCACAGCACGCGCGAGGCGACCGACGACGAACGCGTCGTGTGCGAGGTGCTCGCCGAACTCCTCGGTGTCCGCCAGGTGGGCCCCGACGACGATTTCTTCGCCCTCGGCGGCACTTCGCTCCTCGCGACACGTCTGTCCGCGGCGCTGCGCATGCGCACCGGCCGGAACCCGTCGATCCGCGACATCTTCGATCTGCGCACCCCCGCGCGACTCGCGGCGACGGTCCCGGCCACCGCCGTCGGACCCGAACTCGTGCGCCGCGACCACGCCGATCTCGTCCCGATGTCGGCGGCGCAGCGCCGGCTGTGGTTCCTCTTCCGCCTCGAGGGCGCGTCGGCGACCTACAACATCCCGTACACGATGCGGCTGCGCGGCGCGCTCGACGTCGACGCTCTGCGGGGTGCCCTGCAGCACCTGATCGCCGGGCACGACACGCTGCGCACGGTGTTCACCGAGCCGGACGAGGACGACGTCGAGCAGATCGGCTACCAGCGGGTGCTGCCCGCCGAGGACTGCACCGTCGACCTGCGGATCGTCGACGCCGCCCCGGCGGATCTCGACGTGCTGCTCACCGAGGAGGCGGGCCGTCCGTTCGATCTCGCCCACGACCTGCCGATCCGCGCGACGCTCGTGCGCACCGCTCCCGACGACGCGCGCCTGTTGGTGCTCGTGCACCACATCGCCGCCGACGAGTGGTCCGCCACGCCGCTCGTCGCCGACCTGTCCGCCTGGTACGCGCACCTGACCACCGGGGCACCCGCGCCTGCGCCGCTGCCGGTGCAGTACCGGGACTTCACTCTCTGGCAGGACGAACGTCTCGGTACCGGGGACGAGTCTCTGCGTGAGGTCCAGACCGAGTACTGGGCACGCGTCCTCGACGGCGCACCCGAGGAACTCGCCGTTCCGCACGACCGGCCGCGCGGTGCCGTCAGCAGTTACCGCGGCGGCGCGGTCCCGTTCACCGTCGACCCGCGCACCCGGGAAGCACTCGCCGACATCGCCGCCGAATCCGGCGCGACGATGTTCATGCTCACCCACGCGGTCGTCGCAGTACTGCTGCGCGCGCACGGCGCCGGGGACGACATCGTCCTCGGCACTCCCGTCGCGGGTCGTCCCGACGCCGCCCTCGACCGGATCGTCGGCTTCTTCGTCAACACGCTCGTGCTGCGCACCGATCTGTCCGGCGACCCCACCGTCCGCGACCTGCTCACGCGGGTCCGGGAGGTGGACCTCGACGCCTATGCTCACCAGGACCTGCCGTTCGAGGTGCTCGTCGAACGACTCGCCCCGGCACGGTCGCTCGCACGCCAGCCGCTGTTCCAGATCATGGTGCAGTACCGCGACCGCCTCGACGAGCTCCGTATGCCCGGTCTCGACGCCGAACCGGTCTTCGTCGAGACCGGCACGTCGAAGTTCGACCTGACCTTCGACCTCGCCGAGACCGACGACGGCGGGATCCGCGGTCGCATCGAGTACGCGACCGATCTGTTCGACCGCGACACCGTCGACGGATTCGCGCAGCGGCTCACGGCTCTGCTGGCGGAGATCGCGGCGAATCCGGACGCCTCGCTGTCGCAGTTGAGCGTGCTCACCGTCGACGACCGGAAGGCATTGGTGGCAGCGGAGATCGGCACGGTCCGAGACGACGGTCCCGATCGCACGGTCCCCGAGCTGTTCTCGCAGCAGGTCGCTGTGACACCGGATGCCCTCGCGCTCGTCGACGACGCCACCGGACGGCGGTGGACCTACGCCGAACTCGACCGTGCCGTCGCCGCTCTGGCCGGGCATCTGCGTGCCGTTCCCGGAGTAGGAATGGATGCCGTCGTGGCCGTGGCGATTCCGCGCAGCACCGCTCTCGTGATCGCCCTCCTTGCGATCCACCGCGTCGGTGCGGCCTATCTGCCGCTCGACGAGAACTATCCCGCCGAGCGACTCGCGTACATGCTCTCCGACGCGCAGCCCGTCGCGGTCGTGGCGGCCGCCGGTGTGGCGATGACCTTCGACTCCGGTGTGCCGGTGCTCGAGGTCGACGAATCCGGTTCCGTCGGAATCGATCCCGCAGATCCGGTCGCAGCACCGACCGTGATGCCCCTCGACTGCGCGGCGTACGTGCTCTACACCTCCGGATCCACCGGAACCCCGAAGGGTGTCGTCGTCGGCCATCGCGCCGTGGCCAACCGGCTGCGGTGGATGCAGGACGAATACGGTCTCACCGCCGAGGATCGGGTGCTGCAGAAGACCCCGTCCGGATTCGACGTGTCGGTGTGGGAGTTCTTCTGGCCGCTGATCACCGGCGCCACGCTCGTCGTCGCGACCGCTGACGGTCACCGCGACCCGCATTATCTGCGCGATGTGATCGCCCGGCAGTCGATCACCACGGCGCACTTCGTGCCGTCGATGCTCGCGGCGTTGCTCGACGTGCTCGCCGCCGAGCAGGACCGGGCACTGCGCCTGACCCGGGTGATCTGCAGTGGTGAGGCGCTGACCGCCGACCATCGCGACCGCTTCCACACCCTCGTCGACGCCGAACTGCACAACCTCTACGGCCCCACCGAGGCGGCCGTCGACGTCACCGCGGCACCGATTCCGGCGCAGGGCATTCCGTGGGTCCCGATCGGACGGCCGATCGACAACACCCGCACCCTCGTCCTCGACGAGCGGCTCCGGCCCGTGGCGCCGGGCGTCGTCGGCGAGTTGTATCTCGGCGGTGTCCAGCTCGCCCGCGGCTACCACCGGCGCGCGGGCCTGACGGCGGGCGGGTTCGTCGCCGACCCCTACAGCGACGCGGGGGAGCGGCTCTACCGCACCGGCGACCTCGTGCGGTGGCGCGACCGGGGCGCGGGCCTCGAACTCGACTACATCGGCCGCGCCGACGGGCAGGTCAAACTCCGCGGCCTGCGCATCGAACTCGGGGAGATCGAGGCGACGCTGGTCGCGCATCCGAACGTCGCGCAGAGCGCCGTCGTCGTGCGCGACGGCATGCTCGCCGGCTACGTGGTGCCCCTGTCCGGGCGCACCGTCGAACCGGCCGATCTACTCGCGCACGCCGCGACCTCCCTGCCCGATCACATGGTCCCGGTGACCGTGACCGTGCTCGAGGTACTGCCGCTCGGACCGAACGGCAAACTCGATCGCAGGGCACTTCCCGATCCGCAACCGACCGCGACGACGCGCCGCGACCCGGAGACCCCCGCCGAGGCCGCACTGTGCGAATTGTTCGAGGAGGCACTGCGTCTCGACGTCGTCGGACCGGACGACGACTTCTTCGCGCTCGGTGGCGACAGCATCGTCTCGATGCAGGTCGTCACGGCCGCGCGCCGCAAGGGCATCGAATTCGGCCCGCGCGAGATCTTCCGGTGGCGCACCCCGGCCGGTCTCGCCGCCGTCGCGCAGTTCGCCGAGACGGCTGTTGCTCAATTCGCCGAGACGGCGGCACAGCCGACCGGTCTCGTGGACGATCGGGAGCCGGGCCCGGTGCCCGTGCCGCCGGCCGTGCACGCACTGCGAGAGATCGGTGCAGAGCCGGCCGGAGCCGCACTCGTGTTCGCCGTCGACACCCCGGCGGACGAGGAGAAGGCGACGGGTGCCGTGCGCACGGTGGTCGCCGCTCACGATGCGCTGCGCATGCGGCTCACCCGCGTGGCCTCGGTGCTGTGGTCGCTCGACACCCACCCCGCCGGCGAGGAGGTACCGGTACGGGTCGTCGAGACCACCGACCTCGCAACAGCGGAGCAGCAGGCCCGCACCGAGGCCGCCGAGGCTCTCGACCCCGAGGCCGGACCGGTGCTCTCGGCCGTGTGGCTGACCACCGGGCAGACCGGTCGACTCGTGGTGGCGGTCCACCCGATCGTCGCCGACGGTGTCTCCGTCGGCGTGCTCGCCGCCGACCTGGCTGCGGCGGTCACCGGGGGACCGGTTGCCGTTCCCGCAGCCACCGCGCAGGGACTCGCGACCCGCATCAACGAGCGCGCGCAGGACCCGGCGCTGCTCGGGGAACTGGCGCACTGGGTGCAGGTCCTCGCCCCGGGCGCCGCGCTGAGCACGGGGGTGCTCCCCGTCAGCGATCCGGTCGAACCGATCGAGGCCGCCCCCGTCGAGGTCCCCGCCGGTCCGGCCGGTGGGCAGGACCCCGCTGCCGCATCGGTCGCCGCGCTGGCCGTCGCCGTCGGACGCGTCCGCGAGGCCGCGCCGGCACATTTGCTCGTCGAGATCGAACGCGACGCACGTGAATTCTCCGACGGCGAGCCGGACTGCACCCGGACCGTGGGTCCGTTCGCCGTCGGTGTGCCCGTGCGGGTTCCCGTCGCCGACGATCCGGACGCGGTGTCGACCGGTGTGGCCGCCGCCGTGGACGCGGTGCCCGGGGACGGGTCCGGTTACGCGCTGCTGCGGCACCTCAACGCCCAGGCCGCACCGGCCTTCATGGCACTGGCCCGGCCCGACGTCCTCATCCGGATCGACACGGTGCCGACGGAGCGGCGGACCCCGTGCGGGCGCGCCCTCGAGTTGTCGGTGCGGATCGAGGAGAAAGCGGGCGGTCGTATATTCACAGCCACGATGCGGTCGGACGGACGAATTTCCTGCGAGGAGATCCGAGGGCTGTCCGAGGCCTGGACGACGGCGATGAACGCGCCGGTGGGAGCAGGTTTCAGCACCCCCTCGGGCGCCTAGTATGGTTAGCCTAACCATTAGCTAGTCGGTATGCGCCCGCGGTTCGTCGCGGCATCCGTGGGAGAGAGAAATTCGATGCAGTCGGTGTATCCCGTCACGCGCGCGCAGCGGACCATCTATTTCGGTCATCAGCTCGACGCCACCGGGCACCTCTACAACACCGGCATGTACACCGAGACCATCGGTGACGACATCGACATCGACCGGATGATCACGGCGATCCACTCGGTCCTCGACGCCGCCGAGACCCTGCACGTCAACTTCGACGTCGACGCCGACGGCAATGTCGTCCAGATCCGGCGCGCGACCCGCGAGTGGGACCTGCCGGTCATCGACTTCCGCGGCGAGGACGACCCGGCCGCGGCGTCCGACCGCTGGATGCGCGCCACGATGAACGAACCGCAAGATCTAGCCCGCGACCTGCTGTTCCGATTCGCCATCCACCGCCTCTCCGACAACACGATGCGGCTGTACCAGCAGTACCACCACATCGTGAATGACGGCTACGGCATCGGTCTCGCGACCACCGCGATGACCAGGGCGTACGTCGAGGGCAAGGGTCCCGACCGCGCCACGGAGTGGACCCTGGAACGGTACGTGCGCGTCGACGAGGAGTACGTCGCGAGCGAACAACGCGAACTCGACCGCCGCTACTGGCTCGACGAACTCGCCGACCTCCCGCAGGTGACGCGCCTGCTCGGCTCTGGTCGCCTGTCGAGCCCCGGAGAACTCGTCGCCTGGTCGCACATCGACGCCGACGGACG
Organism: Rhodococcus sp. 852002-51564_SCH6189132-a; assembly: GCF_001665495.1. NCBI lineage: Bacteria > Bacillati > Actinomycetota > Actinomycetes > Mycobacteriales > Nocardiaceae > Rhodococcus > Rhodococcus sp. 852002-51564_SCH6189132-a. Next base: position 19,478 of record NZ_LZMJ01000027.1, on the reverse strand, counting down.
CGGCCGGCTCGAGCGGTACGCCAGGGCCCACGGCACCCGGCCCGCCACCGTGCTCATCGCGCTCCTCGGCGCCTATCTGGCTCGGGCCACCCGTCGCCGTGACGTGGTGATCAGCCTGCCCACGACCGCGCGCGGCACCCGCGAACTGCGCACCGTGCCCGCGATGGTCGCCAGCGTCCTGCCCCTGCGCTTCGACGTTCCCGACGACGCGCGCCTGGCCGACGTCGCCGAGGTGATCGACGGCAAACTGCTCGGCCTGCTCAAACACGGCCGGTACCGCGGTGAGGATCTCGGTCGCGAACTCGCCGAGATCGACCCGGACTGGCGGCCCCCGACCGTCGGCGTGAACATCATGCCCGCAGCTGCCTCGCGGTACTCGGTCGGGCGGGAATCGCAGGCGCACATGCTGTCCTCCGGGCCGGTCGGCGAACTGGAATTCATCCTCGTGCTCGAGAAGGCCGGGCACCCGATCGAGATCGGACTGCGCGGTCATGCCGACGACGCACCGCTCGCGCAGCGCTGCGCCGCCGATCTCGACGACTTCCTCGCCGCGATCCTCGACGACCTCGACGCGCCGCTCGGCACCTTCGACGTCGCCCCGGCGCCGGCCCTCGGCGACAGCTCCGAGGCCGACCACGAGGACACCGCCGCCGGACCGCTCGCGCTGCTGCCGGCCACCGCGCGACGCCGCGACGCCGGACTCTCCGTGGACGCCGACCTGCGCGAATACCGCGTCCCGGCTCCGGAGGATCTCACCGACGACGCCGTGCTCGCCGCGGTCGCCGCCGTGGTCGAGCACCACCCGGCGCTGCGGACGACCCTCACCGCACCGGCCCCGGTGCTGTGGCTGCTGTCGGTGAACGACACCGCCGCCGTCGACGCCCGGACCCTCGTCGCGAACGCCGCCCTGCCGGTGGGAACCGCGACCGCCGACCTGCCCCTGCGCCCCGACGCCACCGCCGGCCGGGTCCTGACCGCGGTGCGGCTCACCGCTGCGGACGAGAGCGCCGGGGAACTGGTCTTCCTCGCCCCCGCCGGGCTCGTCGACGAGACGTCCTGGTCGATCGTCACCGCCGACCTGCACCGTGCCCTGCGCGCCGCCCGGCGCGGCACGCAGATCGTGCTGCCGCCCGTGCCCACCTCGCCCGCGACCCACGCCCGCGTCTTCACCGAGCAGGCCGCCTCCCCGCAGCGACTCGCCGAGCTTCCCGACTGGATGACCACCGTCGCACCCGGTGCCGAGTTCGCCGCAGCGGTGGCCACCGGCCGCACACGGACGCCTGTGACCCTCACCCTGACCGACGACGAATTCTCCATGGCGACCACCGCAGTGGCCGGTCTCGTCTCGGGCGTCTCGACCGATGTGTGGACCGCGGTGACCGCAGCCGCGGTCGCGAACACCCGCGAGAGCGGCGACGGTGAACTGCTCGTCGACATCGTCCGCGACGGCCGCATCGCACTGGCCCCCGACGCCGACCTCACCCGCACCGTCGGCGCGCTCGACTGGACGACGCCGGTGCGGCTGGCGCTCGCCACCGATCCGCTCGACGCCCTGCGCACCGCGAAGGAACGCCTGCGCGCAGCCCCCGACCGGGGCATCGGCTGGCCGATGCTGCGTTACGCCAACGTCCAGGCCGGACCGGCCCTCGCGCCGCTCGGACAGCCGCAGGTGCTCGTGCGGAGCGGCGGAGACCGCATCGGCAACTACCTGCTCGATATCCACGTCGAACGGGGAACCGGCGGCGCCACGGTGCATCTCACCGCCGACGAGGCGCTCGACCCCGATCTCGTGGCCCGGCTCGCCGAGGCATGGCGCGCGGCATTCGACGATCTCCTCGGCCGCGCCGACGCAGCTTCGGGACGGACCTGTCTCACTCCGTCCGATCTCGGGCACGTCACGCTCACGCAGACCGAGATCGACCGCGTCGCACGGATCGCGCCCGTGCGGATCGAGGACATCTGGCCGCTGTCGCCGCTGCAGCGCGGCCTGTACTTCCAGTCGGTCTTCGACTCGTCGAAGGACATCTACACCGCCCAGTTCTCGCTCGACTTCGGCCACCGCCTCGACGTCGAGCGCCTGCGCCGCGCCGCCGCACGTCTGCTTGCCGAGAACCCCACCGTGCGTGCCGGTTTCACCGACGACGGTCTGGCCGATCCGGTGCAGTTCATCGGCGCGGCGGATCTCGAGGTGCCGTTCACCGAGGTCGACCTCACCGACCTCGACCCCGCCGAGCAGCAGGCCCGCGCCGAGAAACTCATCGAGGAGGATCGGCTGCAGCCGTTCGACCTCGCGTCCCCGCCGCTGTGGCGCATGCTGCTGCTGCGCCTCGACGGCATCGACCGTCTCGTCGTCAACCGCGAATTCATCCTGTGGGACGGCTGGTCCGGTGCGCTGTTCGTCGACGAACTGCTCGCCCGCTACGCCGGTGACGAAATCGCGGCGCCCGAAGCGGGTTTCACCGACTACCTGCAGTGGCTCGCCGCCCGCGACCGCGCCGCCGCCGAGCAGGCCTGGCGCGACGAGTTCGCCGGTTTCGACAAGCCCACGCTGCTCGCCGGATCCACCCGCGACCGCGCCGCCATCGTGCCGCTGCGCATCGAGTCGTACATCGACGAGACGCTCACCGCGACACTGCGCGATCGGGCCCGCAGCACGGGCGTCACCCTCAACGCGTTGATGAACGCCGTCGTCGGCCTGCTGCTCGCCGCCGAATCCGGCAGCACCGACGTCGTGTTCGGCTCCACCGTCGCCGGGCGGCCCACCGAGATCGTCGGACTCGACCGCGTGGTCGGCATGTTCCTCAACACCGTCCCGGTGCGGGTGCGCCTGTCCGGCGCCGAGACCGTCGCGGACCTGCTGCGCCGCATGCAGGACGAGTACGCCGACCGCATGGAGTTCGAGTATCTCGGACTCGGCGACATCCTCCGCGCCGTCGGTCATTCCGAACTGTTCGACACCCTGTTCGTACTGCAGAACTTCAAGGACGCCGACGAGATGGCCCGGCAGTCCGCGCGGCACGACATCCTCGCCGAGGACAGCCTCGACCACACGCACTATCCCCTCGCGATCGTCGTGTCGCCGGGGCGGACCATGCACGTCAAGATCGACTACCGGCCCGACGTCGTCGACGGTGCGCGTGCCCGGGCCCTGCACGACCGCTTCGTGGCGCTGCTCGACTTCGTCGCCCGCGGAGTCGATCTGCCGGTCGCGTCCGTGCCCGCACTGACGGCCGCCGAACACACCGTCACCGACGCCCGGCTGCGCGCCGAGATCCCCGAGGTCGAGGACGTCACCGTCGCCGAGATGCTCATCGCCCGCGCCGCGACCGACGCCGACCGCATCGCCCTCGTCTCCGGTGAACAGAGCAGCACCTACGGCGAACTCGCCGGCCGCGTCGAAGCGCTCGCCCGCACCCTCATCGCCGGGGGAGCGGGACCCGAGACCATCGTGTGCCTCGGTCTGCCCCGCAGCATCGACACCGTCGTCGCGCTCTTCGCGATCCTGCGCACCGGTGCCGCCTACCTGCCGCTCGAACTCGACCAGCCCGACGAGCGTCTGCGCACCGTCATCGACGACGCGCTGCCGGCGCTGTTCCTCACCACGACCGCGGTGCAGAACCGTCTCGGCCTGCCCGCCGCCCGCAGCATCCGCCTGGACGAGCCCCTCGCCGCGAGTACTGCGCCGTTGACCGACGCCGAACTCGGTGCCTTCGCCCCGGGTCGCCCGGGCCGGCTCGAGCACCCCGCCTACGTCATCTACACCTCGGGGTCCACCGGCAAGCCGAAGGGCGTGGTCACCCCCTATCGGGGCCTGACCAACATGCAGCGCAACCACCAGGACGAGATCTTCGATCCGGTGGTCTCGTCGGTGGACGGACGTCGGATGCGGGTCGCGCACACCGTGTCGTTCGCTTTCGACATGTCGTGGGAGGAACTGCTCTGGCTCGTCGAGGGCCACGAGGTGCACGTCTGCGACGAGGACCTGCGTCGCGACGCCACCGCGCTCGCCGAGTACTGCAACACCCACGCCATCGACGTCGTCAACGTCACCCCCACCTACGCGACGCAGCTGATCGCGGACGGCATGCTCGACGAGGGTCCGGGGCAGCACCGCCCGCCGCTCGTTCTGCTCGGCGGTGAGGCCGTGTCGGATTCGGTGTGGACGCGCCTGCGTGAGACCGATGGCACCCTCGGGTACAACCTGTACGGCCCCACCGAGTACACCATCAACACCCTCGGTGGAGGCACCGACGACAGCGCGACCCCCACGGTCGGCGTCCCCATCCGCGCGACCCGCGCCTACATCCTCGACCCGTGGCTGCGACCCGTCGTCGACGGTGTCGTCGGCGAGTTGTACATCGCGGGTGTGGGTCTCGCGCGCGGCTATCTGAACCGTTTCGGGCTCACCTCCGACCGCTTCGTCGCCGATCCGTGGTCGGCCGGTGACCGCATGTACCGCACCGGCGACCTCATGCGCCGCCGCACCGACGGCAACCTCGACTATCTCGGCCGCGTCGACGACCAGGTCAAGATCCGCGGTTACCGCGTCGAACTGCACGAGATCGCGGCTGTGCTCGAGGAGCACCCCGAGGTCGGTACCGCGGCGGTGATCGCCGTCGACGACCCGCTCGTGCCCGGCACGAAACGACTTGCCGCCTACGCCGTTCCGGTCGGAGACGGCGATCCGCCCGACCTGTCGTCGCGGCTCGTCGCCCACCTGCGCGCCCAGTTGCCCGATTACATGGTCCCGGCCGGGGTACAGCTCATCGATTCCGTGCCGATGACCGTCAACGGCAAGCTCGACACCCGCGCCCTGCCCGAACCGCAGGCCGCCACGGGCCTCGGTGGACGCGCCCCGCGCACCGAGACCGAGAAGGTCCTGTGCGAGGTCTTCGCCGACGTCCTCGGGGTCGACGAGGTCGGCGCCGACGACGACTTCTTCGAACTCGGCGGGCATTCGATGATCGCCATGCGGATCGTCGGCCGCATCCGCTCCGAACTCGGTGTGGACGTCACCATCCGCGACCTGTTCGAGGCTCGCAGCGTCGAGGAACTCGCCCGCCGCATCCCCGGCGCCGCAGCGGCGCTCCCGCCGATCACCGCGCGGACGCGCCCCGACCGGGTGCCGCTGTCGGCCGCCCAGGAACGCCTGTGGCTGCTCCAGCAGTTGCAGGACGACAGCCTCGCCTACCACTACGCGCACGTCGCCCGCCTCGACGGCGCGGTGGACGCCGATGCCCTCGTCGCGGCGGTCGCCGACGTCGTGGAACGTCATGAGAGCCTGCGCACCGTCGTCGATTCCGAGGACGGCACGCCCTACCAGCGGATCCTGGACACGCCCGAGGCCGTGCGCGTCGAACTGCACGAGACAGAGTCCGAGGATGCCGTCCGGGCGCTGCTCACCGAGCGGCTCACCGCGTCGTTCGATCTGCACACCGACCCGCCGCTGCGCGTGGTGCTGGTGCGCGTCGCGCCCGACCGGCACGTCCTCGCAGTGGTGCTGCACCACATCGCGACCGACGAATGGTCGGATGCGCCGCTGCTCGGCGACCTCACCCGCGCCTACCAAGCCCGGTCGGCCGGCGCGACACCCGAATGGTCTCCGCTGCCCGTCCAGTACGCCGACTACACGCTGTGGCAGCGCGAACTGATCGAGGCCGGCCGGATCGACACCCAGATCGACTACTGGACCGACACTCTCGCGCAATTGCCCGACGAGATCGTCCTGCCCACCGACCGGCCCCGCCCCGCGCGGCCGACCGGAGCGGCGGGCAACACCACCGCGACGGTCCCCGCCGACATCGCCGCCCGCCTGCGCGCGGTCGCGGATGCCCGCGGCGGCACGATGTTCATGGCGCTGCACGCGGCCGTCGCGGCACTGCTCTCCCGGCTCGGCGCGGGCGACGACATCGTCGTCGGCACCCCCGTCTCGGGCCGTTCCGACACCGCACTCGACGAACTCGTCGGGTTCTTCGTCAACACCCTGGTGCTGCGCACCGATCTGTCCGGCGAGCCCACCTTCGCCGAACTCCTCGACCGGGTGCGCGAGACCGATCTCGCGGCGATGGCGCACCAGGAGGTGCCCTTCCAGCAGCTCGTCGAGCGACTCGCACCGCCGCGCGTCGAGGGACGGAACCCGCTGTTCCAGGTGATGATGAGCTACCTGCAGCGCCCCGCGCAGCTGCCCGACCTGCTCGGTGTGCCCACCCGCTGGGAACCGCTGAGCAACGTCCGCGCCAAGTTCGACCTCAACCTCACCTTCGTCGACGCCCCGGACACCGGCGAGGTCGCCGTATCGGTCGAGTACGCGACCGACCTGTTCGACGCCACCATGGCCGACACGCTTCTCGCCGCGCTGCTCACTCTGCTCGATCAGGTCGCGAGCGCACCCGCGGCCCGGATCGGCGACGTCGCGATCCTCGACGCCGACGAGGCCGCGGGACAACTCGCCGTCGGCACCGGCGAGCGCGTCGACTTCGCTCTCGCCCCGCTGAGCGAGGTGCTCGCCCGCAGCGCCGCCGAGCACGCCGAACGGCCGGCTCTCGTCGCGGCCGACCACACCCTCACCCATGCCGCCCTCGACGCCGCCTCGAACCGCCTCGCCCGCGAACTCGTCGCGCTCGGCGCCGGTCCGGGTGCGATCGTCGCGGTCGCGGTGCCCCGCTCCGTGGGGCAGGTCGTCGCGATCCACGCCGTCGTGAAGTCCGGTGCGGCCTACCAGCCGATCGACACCACGCTGCCCGAAACGCGCATCGAGTACCTGCTCGGCGATGCGCATCCGCGAGTCGTGCTGACGCGCAGCGACATCGAACTGCCCGGCGAGCATCCGCGACTCGACCTCGACGACACCGAGGTGCGTGCCCGCATAGACGCCCGCAGCCCGGAGTCGGTCACCGACACCGACCGGATCGCGCCGCTCACCCTCGACCACCCGCTCTACGTCATCTACACCTCGGGGTCGACGGGTCTGCCCAAGGGCGTCGCCGTGTCGCACCGCGCCGTGGCGAACCGGCTCGAATGGGTGCGCCGCGAACTGCCCGCCTCGCCCGACGACCGGGTGCTGCTGCGCACACCCGCGACCTTCGACGTGTCGGTGTGGGAGTTGTTCGCGCCGTTCGTCGACGGTGCGAGCGTCGTCGTCGGCGGACCCGACGCGCACCGCGATCCCGTCGAATCGGCGACCCTGCTGCGCGACGGGAACATCACCGTCGCCCACTTCGTGCCGTCGATGCTCGAGGAGACCCTCGCCGTGCCCGCCACCGCGGACGCCGCGAGCCTGCGCCGCATCGTGTGCAGCGGTGAAGCACTGTCGCCGCGCACCGTCGCACGCGCGGCGACGGTGCTCCCGCAGGTGAAGGTCCACAACCTGTACGGCCCGACCGAAGCCGCGGTGGAGGTGACCCTCGACGCCGACCCGGGTGCCCGGATCGGTTCGCCTACCCGCGGTTCCGTCATCGGGCGGCCGGGCGCGAACGTGTGCCTGTACGTGCTCGACCGGTATCTGCGCCCCGTGCCGGCCGGCACCCCCGGTGAGCTGTACATCGGGGGAGTACAGGTTGCGCAGGGCTACCTGCGGCGCCCGGCGCTCACCGCCCAGCGGTTCGTCGCCGACCCCTACGGCGATCCCGGCGACCGGCTCTACCGCACCGGCGACCTCGCACGCTGGGACGCCCACGGCGACCTCGAATATCTCGGCCGCGGCGACGACCAGATCAAGCTGCGCGGTCTGCGCATCGAACTCGGCGAACTCGAGGCGGCTCTCGATGCCGTCGACGGTGTCGCCCGTGCTGTGGCCGCGATCAAACCCCGTCCCGCAGGCGATTCGGTGCTCGTCGGATATATCGTTCCCGCAGCGGAAGTCGCGGTGGATCCGGTGGCGGTCCGTGACGCACTCGTCGGACGTGTGCCCGACTATCTGCTGCCCGCACGGGTTCTCGTGATCGACGCGGTCCCGACGACCTTCAACGGCAAACTCGATCGCGGTGCCCTTCCGGCACCGGAGTTCGACACCGGATCCGGACGGCAGCCGCGTACCGAACTCGAGGCGACGATCGCGACACTGTTCGCCGATGCGCTGGGACTCGACGAGGTCGGTATCGACGTTGACTTCTTCGCGCTCGGTGGGCATTCCCTCGCTGCGATCCGGCTCGTGAACGCGATCCGTTCGGAGCTCGGCGCGGATCTGGCCCTGCGCACGGTCTTCGACGCCCCGACGGTGGAGTCGCTCGCGCAGCGGTGCGCGGCCGCCGGGCAGGCGTCGCCGCGACCCGCGCTGGTGGCGGCCGACCCGCGACCTGCGATGGTGCCGCTGTCGTACGCGCAGCAACGCCTCTGGATTCTCGACCAGCTCGGGGCCCGCGGCGGCGTGTACAACGTGCCTGTCACGTGGCGGGTGCACGGGCGCGTCGACGTCCCGGCACTCGAAGCGGCCGTGCGCGACGTCGTCCTGCGCCACGAGGCGCTGCGCACGGTCTTCCCGAGCGCGGACGGACAGGCCTACCAGCAGGTGCTCGCGCCGGACGAGGTCCGCGTGGTCGTCGACCACCGCTCGGTCGCCGCGGCCGATGTCCACGATGCTCTGGCCGAGGCGATCGATCACCGCTTCGATCTGTCGGCTGAGCTCCCGGTGCGGCTGTCGGTCCTCGACGCCGGGGACGGCACCGTGGTGGCGCTGGTGATTCACCACATCGCCGTCGACGAGTGGTCGACCAAGGCGCTGCTCACCGATCTGGCGACCGCCTACGCGCTGCGGCAGGTGGGGCGGGCACCGGAGTGGACGCAGCCCGCCGTGCAGTACGCCGACTTCACACTGTGGCAGCGCGACCTGCTCGGCGACCCGGCGGATGCGGAGTCGCTCGCCGCGCGTCAGCGCGCCTACTGGCGCGACGCCCTCGCCGGCCTGCCCGAGGAAACGCCGCTGCCGACCGACCGGACCCGTCCGGCCCGCACCTCCTATCGCGGTGGCGCGGTGCCATTCGCGCTCGACGCGGAGGTCGTGCGCGCACTGCGGGAACTCGCACGCGCACACGACGTCTCGATGTTCATGGTCGTGCAGGCCGCCGTCGCGGTGCTGCTCGCCGCCTACGGCGGCGGCGAGGACATCCCCCTCGGCACCCCGGTCTCCGGACGCGGCGACGCGCAACTCGAGGATCTCGTCGGTTTCTTCCTCAACACCCTCGTGCTGCGCACCGACCTGTCCGGCGACCCCACCGTCGCCGAACTGCTCGACCGGATCCGCCGCACCGACCTCCAGGCGTTCGACCACCAGGACCTGCCCTTCGAGCAGGTCGTCGACGCGGTGCTCGGCTCCGACCGATCCGTCTCGCGCGCCCTGCACCCGCTGTTCCAGGTGATGATCGTCTATCTCGTCGAACCCGATCCGCGCAGTGCGGGTGGGCTCACGGCGGGTGTCACCCCCGAACCGCACCCGATGGAGACCTCGAAGTTCGACCTGTCGTTCGACCTCGTCGAGTATGTGGGCACCGACACCCTCGTCGGCGTCGTCGAGTACAGCTCCGACCTGTACGACCGCGGCACCGTCGAACGTCTCGTCGCCGGACTCGACCGGGTGCTGCGCACGCTGGCCGGGGGAGAGGCGCACCGGCGCCTGTCCGCCATCGACGTCCTGCCGGCCGACGAACGCGCCCGGCTCGAACAGTGGCGGGCCACACCGGCACCGGTCGCCGAAGCCGTCACCGTCGCGGACCTGTTCGACGACGCGGTCGCCCGTCACCCGCACGAGACCGCGCTCGTGGCAGTCGATCTCGAATGGAGTTTCGCCGACCTCGCGTCCCTGGTCCGCCGGTGGGCGCGACTGCTCGTCGACCACGGTGTCGCTCCCGAGACCCGCGTGGCGCTCGTGCTGCCCCGCACGGCCGACACGATCGCGGCGATGCTCGCGGTGCTCGTCTCCGGCGGTGCCTACGTCGCGCTCGAACCGCGCACTCCCACCGAGCGTCTCGCGACGATCCTCGGCACCGCGGAGCCGGCCGTCGTGCTCACCACCCGAGAACTCGCGTCGTCGCTGCCCGCGGTGGACGCGCCGGTGCTCGCGCTCGACGACGAGACGCTCGCGGCGCGGGTCGCCGGCTACGACGACGCCCCGCTGACCGACGCCGACCGGCTCGCACCGCTGCGCGCCGACCACCCGGCCTACGTCGTGTACACCTCCGGCTCCACCGGCACACCCAAGGCGGTCCTCGCCCTGCACCGCGGCCTGACCGCGCTGTTCCACAGCCACCGCGCCGACCTCTACGCGCCGACGCAGGCACGGACCGGACGCGACCGGCTCCGGGTCGGCCACGCGTGGTCGTTCGCCTTCGACGCGTCCTGGCAACCGCAGCTGTGGCTCTTCGACGGGCACGCGGTGCACGTCGTCGACGAGAAGGTCCAGCGCGATCCGGCCGAGATGGTCCGCGTCGCCCACGAATCCCGCTGGGACTTCGTCGAGGTCACCCCGTCGCACCTCGCGCAGCTGCTCGATCACGGACTCGCGGACGACGGACGGTGCCCGGCCTCGCTCGGCTTCGGCGGCGAGGCGGTCTCCCAACCGATGTGGGACCGGTTGCGCGGGCTGGACGGCGTGAGCGCCTACAACCTCTACGGGCCGAGCGAGAGCACCGTCGACGCGCTCGTCGCACGGGCTTCGGACGCCGAGGCGCCCGTTGCGGGCCGACCGGTCGCCGGCACCCGGGCCTACATCGTCGACCGGTGGATGCGTCCCGCGCCGATCGGTGTGGAGGGCGAGCTCTACCTCGCCGGTCGTGGACTGGCCCGCGGCTATCTCGCCGACCCGGGTCGCACCGCCGACCGTTTCGTCGCGGACACGATCGATCCGGAATTCCCCGGAGACCGCATGTACCGCACGGGTGACCGGGCCCTGTGGACGCCCGACGGACACATCCGCTACCGCGGACGCGGCGACGACCAGGTCAAGATCCGCGGATACCGGATCGAACCGGCCGAGATCGAGACCGTGCTCTCGTCGCGACCGGACGTCGCGACCGCAGTGGTGCTCGCCCGCACCGATCTCGGTGCGACGGCACGTCTCGTCGCCTACGTCGTCCCGGCCGCCGGGTACACCCTCGACGCCGAGACGCTGCGACGCGCGGTCGCGCGGGTGCTGCCCGACTACATGGTGCCGTCGGCGACGGTCGTGCTCGACGCCCTGCCCACGCTCGCCAACGGCAAGATCGACCGCGCAGCGCTGCCGCGACCGGAACTCGCCCCGCGAACGCACCGGGCACCGTCCACACCGGCCGAAGAGCTGCTGTGCGCCCTCGCCTCCGAGGTCACCGGCGTCGAGCAGGTCGAGGTCGCCGACGATCTGCTCGAACTCGGATGCGACAGCATCTCGGTGATGCGGATCCTCGGCGGACTGCGGGCGGCCGGATACGTGATCGACGCCGAGTCGATCTTCACCGCCGGGTCGATCGGCGAACTCGCCGCGACCCTCCACGAGGACGAGATCCGCGGCGCCGGGAACGGACACCCGGACGACGGACCTACGAAGAGTTCTACAGCAGAGGAGAATCGATGAGGATCCACAAGCGACTGCGCCGGATCGGCGTCGCCCTCGCCGCCACCGCCATGCTGGTCGGTGTCACGGCGTGCGGCTCGGACACCGACAGCGGCAGCTCGTCCGGCAGCGCGACGGCGGCGAACGGCGAGTTCCCGGTCACCGTCTCCGGCAAGTTCGGCGACACGACCGTCGAGTCGGCCCCGACCCGCGCCCTGCCGCTGTCGCCGCAGGACGCCGACATCCTGCTGTCGTTGGGCGTCACCCCGCTCGCGCTCCCCGTCGATGCCCAGAACCTCGCGGCGACCGGCGGCACCGGCGTGTGGCCGTGGGAGGCCGAAGCACTCGGCGCCGACGTCCCGCCGCTGCTGAACATGGACGGCGGTGCCACGGTGATCGCCGAGCAGATCGCCGCGCTGCAGCCCGACATCATCGTCTCCACCGGCTTCTGGGGACTCGAACAGAACACCTACGACCAGCTCGCCGAACAGTTCCCCGTCGTCCACTTCGACTACCGCGCCAACGGTGAGCCGTGGCAGGACTCCACCCGCAAGATCGCCTCGGCCCTCGGCATCCCCGAGAAGGCCGAGGAGGTCATCGAGCAGGCCGAGGTCGATCTCGACGCCGCCAAGGAGCAGTACCCCGCACTCGAGGGCGCGACCTACAACGCGATCATCGGCGACACCGGTGGCCAGCTGTCGGTGCTCGCCGCCGACGACCGCGGCATCGGGCAGTTCCTGAACTCGCTCGGCCTCGAGCTCAGCGAGTACGCGAACACACTGCAGGTCGATGCGGACGGACGCGGAGTGCTGTCCTACGAGGAGATCTCGCAACTCGACGCCGACCTGCTCGTGGTCGTCTCGCCCACCGGCGATCTCGGATACCTGACCAAGTTCGAGGCGTGGAACCGTCTTCCGGCCGTCGAGCGCGGCGCGGTCGTCTCGCTCGCCCGCAACACCGGCATGCCGAACGCCGTGGGCTTCCCGTCGGCGTTGTCGCTGAAGTGGGCCACCGACGAGATCGCTCCGATGCTCGCCGACGCCGCCGCGAAGTCCGAGTGACGGCCCGGCAATGAGCAACGGCGCCCTCTTCGATCTGCGGCCGCTGCGCGAGAGCGCGGCCTTCCGCCGGATTTTCATCGCTCGCACCATCTCGATCTTCGGTATCGGGATGCTCATGGTCGGCGTACCGATCCAGGTCTACGCTCTGACCGGATCGTCGCCGATGGTGGGTCTGGTCTCCGCGCTCGAAGGGGGCGCTGCGATCGGCGGCATGCTGCTCGGCGGCATGCTCGCCGACCGCTACAACCGCACGTTCCTGATCCTGTTCGCCCGCACCGTCTCCGGTCTCACCTTCGTCGGACTGGCCGTCAACGCCGGTCTGTCGTCGCCCTCGGTGCCGGCGATCATCGCCCTGACGGTCGTCAACGGCCTGATCGGGTCGATCAGCATCGCGGCTCTGCTGGCAGTCGTGCCCACGCTCGTCCCCAAGGACCAGCTCGTCGCCGTCGGTGCGCTCAACGTGCTCAGCGCCCGCGCGGGAGCCGTCCTGTCCCCGGCGCTCGGCGGTCTCGTGATCGCGACGTTCTCGGTGGCGTGGAACTACTGGGTGGCCGCGATCGGCACCGCCGTGACCGTCACCCTGCTCTCGGGCCTGCCGGCGCTGAACCCACCGACGGCGGACGCCGGGCACGACGCCGACGCACCCGCGGAGACGGTGACCGGCTTCCTGCGCCGCGAACGCGTCGTCGGCGGGGTGATGATCGCCGGTGTCGTCGCGATGCTCGGCGGCGGTGTGCTCGTGCTCGTGCCGGCCTTCGCCGACGCGCGTTTCGAGGGCAATGCGGTCGCCATCGGCGTCATGTACGCGGCGATCGCGCTCGGCGCCGCCGCGGCCACGGTCACCAGTGGATGGCTCGGCCGTTCGGTGCGGCCCGGCTGCGTGCTGCTCACCGCCCTGGTCCTCGGATTCGTCGTCCAGGCACTGGTGGGCTTCACGTCCGTCCTGGCGCTCACCGTCGTGCTGCTCGTGATCGTCGGTGTGTTCGGGGCCGTGCAGGAGGTGCTGCGCTACTCGCTGATCCAGACGCACACGCCGCACACGCTGCTGGGCCGGGTGAACGGCCTGTGGTCCGCCCAGGAGGTCGCGGGCATGTCGGTCGGTGCGCTCGTCGCGGGTCTGTTCGGCGGCATCTTCGACGCCCCGGACGCGGTCGTCTGGTACAGCGCCGCGATGGCCGTCCTCGCGCTGCTCGTGACCCTGGTACTGCGAAGACTGCGCGGTGCGACGGTGGAACCGAGCGCGCATCCGGTGACGGTCGAGTGACCGTACGCCGCGCGATCCACGGGTTCGCGTTCCTGACGCAGCGGAGCCGACCGTGTTTGCTGGGGTTCAGGGGTACTTATGAGGTGTCGTTAACGCGATCTTCACCGACACGCTTCCTCCGCCATCGAGCGAATCGCCCGTATCGGGGTTAGCGTCGGGGGTGTAGGCGGCGCAGGTGCCGTCTACGCGGGAGGTCCCTGATCGTGTGGCTGACACAGTCCGAGCGAGGGGGCCGGCACCGGGCCTCCGTGGTCGTGACGACACCGGGGACCCACCGGCCCACCGAATACGTCCGGGCGGTGCCGTCCGGGCCGAGGAGCCCCACGTGAACGCAACACGCTCCGTCCCCACCCGCTCCGGCCACGCCTCCGGTACCGCCGCTGCGAAAGAATCCGCTGTACGCACCTACGTGCTGGACACTTCAGTGTTGCTCTCCGACCCTTGGGCGGTCACCAGGTTCGCCGAGCACGAAGTCGTCCTTCCGCTGGTCGTGATCGGCGAACTCGAAGGGAAACGGCACCACCACGAACTCGGCTGGTTCGCTCGCGAATCGCTGCGCCTGCTCGACGACCTGCGGCAGCGGCACGGACGCCTCGACCAGCCCATCCCTATCGGGGACGAGGGTGGCACCCTCCACGTGGAGCTCAATCACACCGACCCCATGGTCCTGCCCGCGGGATTCCGCACCGACACCAACGACTCCCGCATCCTCGCGTGCGCCCTGAACCTGGCCACCGAGGGACGCGACGTGGTGCTCGTCAGCAAGGACATCCCGTTGCGCGTCAAGGCCGGTGCCGTCGGCCTCGACGCCGACGAGTACCACGCCCAGGACGTGGTGATCTCGGGATGGACGGGCATGACCGAACTCGAGGTCGACCGGACCCTCATCGACGAGATGTTCACCGAGGGCATCGTCGACATCGACGATGCGCGGGATCTGCCGTGCCACACGGGGATCAGGCTTCTCGGTGGCTCCTCCAGCGCGCTCGGCCGGGTCACCGCCGACAAGCGGGTGCAGCTCGTCCGCGGCGACCGGGAGGCGTTCGGACTGCACGGGCGCTCCGCCGAACAGCGCGTCGCCCTCGACCTGCTGCTCGACGAATCCGTCGGCATCGTCTCCCTCGGCGGCAAGGCCGGAACCGGAAAGTCCGCGCTGGCACTGACGGCGGGACTCGAGGCCGTCCTGGAAAGACGAACCCACCGCAAGGTGGTGGTCTTCCGGCCGCTCTACGCGGTGGGTGGGCAGGAACTCGGCTACCTGCCGGGTACCGAGGCCGAGAAGATGAATCCGTGGGGGCAGGCGGTCTTCGACACCCTCGAAGGACTCGCCAGCCCGGCGGTGCTCGAGGAGGTGCTCAGCCGCGGAATGCTGGAAGTGCTGCCGCTCACGCACATTCGCGGCCGGTCGCTGCACGATTCGTTCGTCGTCGTCGACGAGGCGCAGTCGCTCGAACGCAACGTGCTGCTCACCGTCCTGTCGCGGCTCGGTGCGGGATCGCGCGTCGTGCTCACCCACGACGTCGCCCAGCGCGACAACCTGCGTGTCGGCCGGCACGACGGTGTCGCGGCGGTCATCGAGAAGCTCAAGGGACATCCGCTGTTCGCGCACGTCACGCTCACCCGCAGTGAACGGTCGCCGATCGCAGCGCTGGTGACGGAGATGCTCGAGGAGTTCGCTCCGGGCGCCTGACACCCGAGCATGATCGAACGGCGCGTCCGGCATCCGCCGGGCGCGCCGTCGTCGTCAGACCTCGTCGGAGGCATCGGTGCCCTCGGAGAGGGGGCCGAGTTCGGCCTCGAGCACTTCCTGGACCACGCGCATCGCAGCGAGTCCGGCGGGGGCGCCGCAGTACGCCGAGCAGTGGATGACGGATTCGACGATCTCCGTGCGGCCGAGCCCGTTTCGCAGGGCACCGCGGACGTGTCCGCGCAGCTCGTTCTCGGCGCGCAGCGCGATGAGCATGCCAAGGTTGAGCAGGCTGCGGCTGCGCCGGTCCAGGCCGGGACGCGACCACACGGCGCCCCAGGCGTGCTCGGTCACGAACTCCTGCATCGCCTCGGAGTCGGTGCCGCGGGAACGTTCGAACGCCCGCTCGACGAAGTCGTCACCCATCACTTCGCGCCGGATCTCCAGACCCGTCGTGAATCCCGGAGTGTGCTCGGCGTCGGACATGTCATCGCTCCCTGCTGATCCGTCGCCGAACGGTTCGGCGACGAACGGATTCTATGCGGGCAGCCCTGGGGGAGCGGTGGGGTGAGGATCGTCAGGAGCGACGCAGGACGGCACGCAGGACGCCCACGACGGTTCCGCGAAGGAAGGTGAGGACGTCGAAGTGGTCGTCCCACACGGCGATCCGTCCGTCGCGCAACTCGAAGGTGCCGCACACCCAGAACTCGATGCTCACCGGCCCGAAGCGCAGGATGTCGGTGCGTTCGGTGAGCACGATGTCGCCGTCGGCCGCGATGTGGTGGACGACGACGCCGAAGCCCACCGAAGGTCGCGCGAGACCGGCGAGGATCTTCCGGACCCGGGAACCGCCGCGGATGGTGGGGAGCCAGGTGTTGTGCCACGCGAGGTCGTCGGTGATCAGCGAGGCGGCGCGGTCGATGTCCTCCGCGGCCGTTGCCTCCAGGAAGTCGGTCACCGTGGCGACGGCGTCCTGCGCGGTGGCGGTCTGTGTGCTCATCGTTCTCCTCGGCGTCGGCTGCGTCGCATGGTAACGGCAGGATGCCGGGGGTGGGGCGGATTGGTGCACGGCACGGAATCACCGGAAACCGGGTTGTGTCGCCGAGGAGTCGGGCACCCTGAAATCAGGTACCCGTCCTCTCAGTGACAGGAGCGAACCGATGAATCGAATTCCCCGACGCAGAGCAGCGTTGGTGGCGGCCGCAGCGGCGATCGGACTGGTGGTCGCCGGTTGCAGCGACGACCAATCCGCGGAGGACACGGTGGGCAGCGCGACCAGCGCGGTCCAGTCCGCCGCGGAGAGCGTGGCATCCGGGGCGGAGAGCGCCGTCGAATCGATCACGCAGGGCGACGATTCGCCCGAGGCCGACGAGCCCGCGGCGGATCGGTCCAGTGCGGTGCCGGGACCGGACGGCGAGCAGGTCGAACTCAGCGGGCCGATCCTGCAGAAGTACGACGAGGTCGGCGGTGCGTCCAGCCCGCTCGGCGCCGCGACCGGCCAGCAGGAGGAAGTCGGCGACGGTTACGTCGCGGAGTTCGAGGGCGGCATCATCGCGTGGAGCCCCGACACCGATTCCCACATCGTGTGGGGTGAGATCCGCACGGCCTGGGAGGCCGCGGGTGGTGCCGGTGGCGACCTGGGCTTCCCGATCACCGACGAGGAACAGACCCCCGACGGTGCGCGAAGCAACTTCCAGTTCGGTTACATCACGTGGGCGCCCGGCGCCGGGACCGAGGTGGTCCAGGAATGAGGTGACTCCCCGACTCGCTGAGCCCTCGCTATCCGCTCACGTTTTCGCCATCCGCTACAGCAATTGCTGTAGCGGATGGCGAAATTCGTAGCGGATGCAGACAGGTCGATCGGAACCCTGCGGGTCAGGACTTCTCGTCCACCCGCGTCATCGCCAGGACGTCGAGGCGGCGGTCCAGTTCCTCCTCGCTCAGGCGGTCGCCGACGAGGCCGCGGTCCACGACGGTCTGACGGATCGTCTTCTTCTCCTTCAGCGCCTCCTTGGCGACGGCGGCCGCCTCCTCGTATCCGATCGCGGAGTTGAGGGGAGTGACGATCGACGGCGACGACTCCGCCAGTGTGCGCAGATGTTCGACGTTCGCGACCAGCCCGGCGATGCAGCGATCGGCGAACAGTCGGGAGACGTTGGCGAGCAAACGAATCGACTCGAGGACGTTGCGGGCCATCACCGGGATGTAGACGTTGAGTTCGAACGCCCCGGCCGCGCCGCTCCACGCCACAGTGGTGTCGTTGCCCACCACCTGTGCGGCGACCTGCGTAACCGCTTCGGGAAGAACGGGATTGACCTTGCCCGGCATGATCGAACTACCGGGCTGCAGATCGGGGAGCTGGATCTCGGCCAGACCCGTGAGCGGACCGGACCCCATCCAGCGGATGTCGTTGGCGATCTTCGTCAGCGACACGGCGACGGTGCGCAGCGCCCCGGACACCTCGACCAGAGCGTCACGCGCGGCCTGAGCCTCGAAACTGTTGCGGGCCCCCTGCAACTCGTCGAGCCCCGTGGTCTCGACGAGCACGGCCACGACACGCGCCCCGAAATCCGCCGGTGCGTTGAGGCCCGTGCCCACCGCGGTACCGCCGATCGGCAGTTCGCCGAGGCGGGGGAGGGTCGCGCGGAGACGTTCGATCCCGGCCTCGATCTGGCGGGCGTAACCACCGAACTCCTGGCCCAGGGTCACCGGGACCGCATCCATCAGGTGCGTACGACCCGACTTGACGACCGTGCGCCACTCCTTCGCCTTCTCGGCGAGGGCACCGTGCAGGTGCTCGAGGGCGGGGATCAGATCCTTCACCGTCGCCTCGGTCGCGGCGACATGCGTCGCGGTGGGGAAAGTGTCGTTCGACGACTGCGACATGTTGACGTCGTCGTTGGGGTGGACCGTGACGCCGGCCTTCGCGGCGAGCGACGCGATGACCTCGTTGGTGTTCATGTTCGAGCTCGTGCCCGAACCGGTCTGGAAGACGTCGATCGGGAACTGGTCGTCGTACTCACCCGCGGCGATGGCATCGGCGGCCGCGACGATCGCGTCGGCCTTGTCGGGGTCGAGCAGACCCAGGTCCTTGTTCACCCGGGCGCAGGCGCTCTTGAGCAGACCCAGCGCGCGGATCTGTGCGCGTTCGAGTCCACGGCCCGAGATCGGGAAGTTCTCCACGGCGCGCTGCGTCTGGGCGCGCCACAAGGCGTCGACCGGAACCTGGACCTCGCCCATCGTGTCGCGTTCGATACGGAACTGCTGAGAAGACTGTTCGGTGTCGGTCATGTCCTCCACGTTATGCCGCCGGAACGAACGAGGAGGGGCACTGCACCAGAACTCGGTGCAGTGCCCCTCCTCGGAAGGATCGGTGATGATCAGGGCAGTGATGATCAGGGCAGTGATGATCAGGGCATGGGCGGCGGGGAGCCGGCGACACCGTGGAAGTCGATGGACGAGAACTCGCTGAGCTTCTGCAGGCGGTGGTACGCCTCGATCATGCGGACCGTGCCCGACTTGCTGCGCATCACGATCGACTGCGTCTCCGCGCCCCCGGCGGAGTAGCGGACGCCGCGGAGCAGCTCACCGTCGGTGACGCCGGTCGCGCAGAAGAAGATGTTCTCGCCGGTGACGAGATCGGTGGTGGTGAGGACACGGTCGAGATCGTGTCCGGCGTCGATCGCCTTCTGGCGCTCGGCGTCGTCCTTCGGTGCCAGGCGACCCTGCAGCGCACCACCCATGCAGCGCATCGCGGCCGCGGCGATGATGCCCTCGGGGGTACCGCCGATGCCGAGCAGCATGTCGACACCCGAACCCGGACGTGCAGCGGCAATCGCGCCGGCGACGTCGCCGTCGGAGATCAAACGGATGCGGGCACCCGCCTCGCGCACCTCCCTGATGATCTGCGCGTGGCGCGGACGGTCGAGGATCGTCACGGTCAGGTCG